>CAZTDL010000005.1:0-25053 GCA_964612775.1 uncultured Lentisphaeraceae bacterium | reverse complement strand
GGCGCAAACCCCGCGTAGGCGGGATAGGAACTCCAAAGATGCCCACTCAGTGTGGCCAGACGCGCCAGCACCTTCTCCCTCGACGCGTCCTTCGGAAAAACGCCCGCCTTGCAGCGCCTGCTATCCGCCTTGCAGCGACCCGGCGCTTTGACACGCACCGGGTTCAGATGGAGGTACACGCTACACGTCAGCGCCCACGTGCCTTCGTTGTCGACGGGAATGCTCTTGAAGCGCGCCTGGAACAAAGGTCCCGAATGATTGCGCCTTGCCTTGAACCACGCGGCATAGCTCAGGTTCAGCCACTGCAGGGCACGGCTCGCGTTGCCGTCCGGCGTCTCAATCAGCAGGTGGTAATGGTTCTCCATCAGCATGTACGCGTGCAGAATCACGCTGTAGCGCTCCACCATGCCCGCCAGAAGTTCAAGAAAATGTTCACGATCCCGATCATCGGAGAAAATTTTACGCCGTCCCATTCCCCGCGCCGTGATGTGGTACCACCCGCCCGCCACGTTGTGCCGTAGTTGTCTAGCCATGCCCGCATTTTACCAAAGGCGCATCCGATAAACAACACCGTTTTGTAGAATGTATAATTACGACCCTAATCGAGCCCCAAACGGTTAGGTAACCGTTTAGCGGATTCCGGCCTTCAAAACCGCGCCCTCGCAAAAGATTGTCCGCGTTTTTAAAAAATTCCTGTTGATTCGGGGTCATGTTTTTGGTCTAATAGGCGTATTGATACGCCTATAAAGACAGAAAGAGGTGCAGGATGCCCAGCGTGACAGTGCTGATGCGGAAAAGGGACCGGCTGGTGAGGCAGGTTAAGGACAACCTTGATTTCCTGATCGGGTCAGTCTCGACGAAAGGCCTCAAGTGCGAGGCCTATAACCTGACGACGAAGGTTGACGGCAAGACCGTGACAAGGCACATCCCTATCGGCATAGTCCCCGCCGTGAGGCGGATGACGGAGCGGCACGGGAAACTCAAAGTGCTGCTCAAGGAGCTCGGCGAGACGAACTGGCTGCTCGCGCGGGAGGGCGTGGAGCTGAAGGACTATGGCACGCTATAGGGAAGCGCCGTACGGCTTCGAATGCCCCTACCGGCACAAATTGCCCGCACCTGGGCATCTCGGCCGTCTACGCTTCGGCCATGCTGTCCGACATCGAGCGGGACGAGTTCAGGAACGGGCACGCCCTGATCGAGGCCATGAAAGAGATCGACGCGCTCAACGAGGAAATCAGCGAGGAGTGGGAGACCGGAAAAATCTATCTCAGCACGGAGGGTATGCCCGCATGACCCGCCTTCACGAATTTACAGACAAAACTCTTGCACTGCCTTATGGGTAGACCCCCGTTCCTTCCAAATTACGATCATTGTTGACAGGATTATAATAATACTGGAACAACATATACCCAGTCTTCCCGTCACTGCTTTCGTCAAAAACAAACGTGTAAAACTTACTATACAATGATGACAAAACCTCTCCCCCGGCACGGGTTTCATATCTAGACCTCATGATAAGGTATGAATCTTCCGACACGCGCGTGTCTTCCTCAATAACTGTTGGTGTCCGCTTGAATGATAATGATATTTCGCGGAGATACCCCGTTTCCGGCGCCTCATGCAAGGAAACAAACTGGCTGTACGTGTCTTTTCGCAATAATATGGCTCCGCATCCTTCATTAAACGACAGAACAAGGTTCTTTTCCAAATTGGAGCGTTCCCTGCCGTTTGACGTGTACGTTAAAAAGAAATCAGACACCGACCCTGTCCCGTGGGGAGCGACAAGCGCTTTCGCCTTGCAATCAAAACCGACGCGGATACCTTTTGGCAAAAGGACTTTGATGTTCGGCACAGAAATCAAGCCCGTCGGTTTGCGCTTCTCCTTCAGCACCACCTCCAGCGTCGGGTTCCAGGGAACCCATCTGCCGTTTTCCGCACACGGCTTTCCCTCGCGGTAGAACCAGTAATTGCGGTAAGTTCTGTAGTAGCCCTCCTTCGACGCAAGGAAATGGACATCTGACTCGGACATGTGTTCTGCGGTGAAGAACCCCTTCCCGTCGGTCTTGCCTCTGATTGGATACGAACCGCGGTGAAAAAACGCGACTTCGACATTGGCGTCCGAAACGGGAATCCCCCGCGAGTCCACCACCCGGAGCGTGATCCTAGCGGTTGCCCCGTTCTTTTTCGCATCCTTGACGTCCGGCGTATTATGCCCGCGTTCCCCGAGCTTGTATTCCTGCTGCGCCTGCGTCAGATAGACGGTCGAACCGGGGGCACAAAGCGGATTGACGTTTTCCTTGCTCTGGCTCGTGTCTGCTTTTTTACTCGAAACCGTGACGGGCGCGTTGTGTGTTTTTTCCGGCAAGCGGTCTGCGTGTTCCTGCAGGGCAGAGGGCTTTACGACTCGACTGCGGACAACCAAGAAGGCTATCCATGCCAGCACGAAAACCGCGACAATGACAAATCGCTTATTCATTTCAGCCCCCCTTTCAGGACGATATCGTCAAACAGAGCGGTGTTAACCAATCCTCGTTTTCGGACATTGTCCTTTTGTCGTTGAAATACTCAAAAACAGCACAGTCACATGTCTTTTTCCTCTAAATTTCGATCATTAGGCATCGTGTTGAATTGACACGACAAAGTCATCGCCGCCGTGTTAGTTCGCGCGGATTCAATGCTGAATTTGATACCGCGACGGATTTTACCAAAATTTGCGCTCTCTATTTTTTCCCCATCCCCTTTTAAGACACGAGAGCAGAAAACAAGATAGTCATCATCTCTAAACCTGGTGTCTTCAAGAAGATGATCATACCTGTATGTGACTGACACATTTAAAGTGGGACGAAATTCTTCAAAAGCGGGAGCCTCATACAGAGACCGCATCCGGCTATAGGTGTCCATCTTGTAACGCACATATCCGCCGCCATTCGAAGTCAGCGTCATTTGAAAACTGTAATTGGTGGGTGCCACATAGTAGCCCGTGACTGTCACGATTAAATCGCTGCAAATTCCCGCTCCGTATGGGGCGACTAATTGCGCTGTTTCACAATCAAAGCCCACAGGTGTGTTTACTGGAAAAAAACATGTGACTCTTTTTACAGGGAGGGAAATCGGGTTCTTTTTCTCCTTCAGCACAACCTCCAGCGTAGGGTTCCACGGTATCCATCTGCCGTTTTCCGCGCAAGGCTTCCCCTCGCGATAAAACCAATAATTGCGTTGGGTGCTGTAATAGCCCTCTTTTGATGCGTAAAAACGAACATCTGACTCGGACATGTGTTCTGCGGTGAAAAAGCCGTTCCCGTCGGTTTCCCCTTTGACCGGATGAGGGCCTCGGTGAAAAAACGCGACCTCGACATCGGCGTCCGGAACGGGGATCCCCCGCGAGTCCACCACCCGGAGCGTGATCCTAGCGGTTGCCCCGTTCTTTTTCGCATCCTTGACGTCCGGCGTATTATGCCCGCGTTCGCCGAGCTTGTACTCCTGCTGCGCCTGCGTCAGATAGACGGTCGAGCCGGGGGCGCAAAGCGGATTGACGTTTTCCTTACTCGGGCTCGTGTCTGCTTTTCTATCCGAAGTCGTGTCAAGCACGGTCGACACTTTTTCCAGCAAGCGACCGGCGTGTTCCGGATGGATAGAGTGCTTTACGACACGATTGCGGACAAAGAAGGCTGTCCCCGCCAGCACGAAAACTGCGACAATAACAAATCGCTTGTTCATTTCAGTTGCCCTTTCTGAACGACATCATCAAACAGAGATGCGGTGTAAAAATACGCAACGTCTTTCATGTCATTGTGAAGCCAGCGTGTCCCATATTCGCCGCCCGTTCGCGGCCAACCGGAAGGATGAAAATCGACGTTCATATCCATCTGCCCCCCCATTATCGGTAATTGTTGAAATTAGGGTGTTTCCCACCGCGCCGGAGAGGGCGGGAATCGCTTGGGCGAGAAGAAGGTTTCGGGCGGTCTCCGAAATTGAGGGGGCGAACAAGGACGACGGTCGCCGTCTGAAACTCGCGCACAGCTGATCGGCAAGATCCGTCTCCGAAAAAGCGTTCGCCTCGGCGGCGGCGTAGACCGGGTGCGGGGCCTCGCCCATCAGAGACACCAACTCGAAGCCCCATCCCGCAAAATCGGTGCCGAAAAGCCCCGCCCATTCGCCCATCCCGTCGCGCCCTTTGTACAGTTCCTGCTTCTGCCAACAGTACCGTTCGGTTCCCGTCACAACGGGAATGCCGAGATGGAACGTAAGCCCCTCTTCCGGGTCGGGAGTCCCATCGTACTGCTCAAAGATTTCGTCGCCTGACGAATAATAATTGTAGAGACCGGGAAGACAGGCGGCAAAGCGGTTTTTCCATGTCAGCGTGTGGCGGTCGTCATTCCCGAACACGACGTCGGGATCGAACAGTTGGTGATAGAGGGCGGACCACGTTCTGGGCAGATAGTCGCCCCAATCCTCATGCACCATGTTGTTGTCGGAAACCGTCGTGCTCCATAACGAGGAGTCGTATGCTTCGGCGGGAACCGCCGCATTCAGCATGAAATATTTCGAGACGTTCATGCCGTGGTCGGCAATGGCGGAGGAAACGACCATATTGCCCAAACTGTGCGCCATGACGATCTTCGTGCCGGAAAGGCCATTGACGTAGTTTTTGAGGTCCGGGGCGGTCTCGAAGGCATGAACAACGTTGCCGTGATAGTTCAGGCCGTCGCCGCCGACGCCGTCGTTTCCCTGCCACGTCACACCCCAGAAACGGGCGTTGGTGCCGGACTGGTGGAGTTTCTTGAACATCTTGGCGTTCCAGCCCCGCGCCTCCTGCGCCGTGACGTGGAAGCCGTGCAGAAAAACAAGATTGGTGGCGCTGCCGGGGCAGGGGCAGTAAGGCGCGGGAGGTTCGTATAGGTGCTCCGCCCCTCGCCGTCCGGACGCAGGTTGAGATGGTTGTACATGTCCTCGACCGTCGCGAGGCGGATCGGGACGCCGGCCGACCAGCACCGCTTGCTGCCGAGGCAGACGTCCAGGCAGAGGTCGCCGGTCCCGATTCCGCTCCCCTCCAAGAGGACCACCCCTTTGGCGGGGTCTGAGCGGATGGCGCTGATGACAGCCTCCGGGATGAGGAGGCCGGAGGCCGTCAGGTTGGTAGTCGCGGCCTGGCGGGCGTTCTCGTTGAGTTGCGGGCCGCACCCGGCGGTGTCCTCGGTCAGGAACTTTCCTGCCTCGTCGCGCGTCAGGGACGTCCAGACGGCGTTCAGCTTGCTGAACCGGAGTTTGTAGGTGAAGCCGGCATCCGCCGGGATGACATTGAGTATCCGCGCCATGTCGAGCCAGACGGGAAAGAAATCGACCAGATCGTCGCGTCCGTTCACCACGGCGTCCGAGTGGTTCGGGTTTTGGGTCTGGTTCGGGATGGCGCTGCCGCCGTCGCCGAAATCCCCGGAGTCTCTGTCGTCGTTTACCCAGAAAAAGACCGGCGCGTTGGTGCGGGCGTTCGCCTCGTCCGCGAGGTCGATGCTTTTGGAGCGGTCGTAGTCGGGGACGACGGCGCCGTCGATGACGCACACGTCGCAGGAGGCCCCGACTTCCTCGTCGGAAAGTTCGCCGTTGAAATCAAAGTCGATGCCCACGTCAATGCGCGTCCGCCCGGGCGGCACGGGGATGCCGTGGCGGGACTCGTAGGCGCTGTCCCAGCGCCTCCAGTTCACCGTCCATGTCCCGTTCGTCGCACCGGACGCCCGCGCTAGCAGGAAATCCGTCTGCCAGATAAGTTGCCCGTCCCCCATGGAGTCGTTGTTGAGAGTGGGGCGCAAGGTGACGCGCGGGATACCGAAACGCTCGTCGATGGCGTTGGCGCAGATGACGCCCGTCACGCCGGGCACAATGTTCGTCCGGGCGGCGGAATCCGGGTTCCGGGAGACGATCACCTCGACCTTCGTGATCTGGGGGACGGTCATGCGCAGGATGTAGGAGTTAGTTTTCCCGGTGTCGTCCCCGAGCGAGATTTGCGCGACCTGCCCTGTCGCCGACGGGAGGGCGGTCACGGTGTAGGTCTTGTTGCCGTCGCGGTCGGGCAGGATGATCGGACTTGACAGGGCGTCGAGCGACGCGCCGTTCAGACGGATGCCCGGCGTGGGTGTGAAATAAAGGCGTTTGGCGATATTCGTCCGTTGGGTTTCCGTGCTGGTCGGGATGCGTATCTTGGCGGCAAGTGTCGGATGGCTGCCGAGCGCGACGAGGCGGGAGCCCGTAGTGTCGGACGCCGTCGACCGCCGGTATGTGTCCTGCCCCGCAGTCGTGAACATGATCCGGAAACGCGCTGTTTCGTAGGCGTTGGTCCGCGTGACGAAACTCCATCCCCACATGTGCTCGTACACGTTGGAGAAGCCGTCCTCATCGTAATCATCCGCGGCATCAGAGGAATCGCAGAGGTCGAGGCCGACGACGTTGCGGGAATCGTATTCCGTTCTGTCGTCGATCCCGTCGCCGTCCGTGTCTCTGGAAAGCGGATCCGAGTTCAGTTCGTCCGCTTCTCGAAAATCACCCAAGCCATCGTTGTCCGTGTCGTCGTCGAAAGGAGAAGTCCCCCGCGCGATCTCCCGGCTGTCCGACAAGCCATCATGATCTGTGTCATAGCGGATCGGATTGGTCATGTAGATCAGATATTCATCGGCATCCGTCAAATCATCCCCGTCCGTATCTTTGGCGGTCGGGTTTGTGCCGATTTGGGTTTCAAGTTTGTCGTGAAGACCATCCCGATCCGTATCCGGATTGTTCGGATCCGTACCGCATACGGATTCCTCAAGGTTGTTCAAACCGTCACCGTCAGGGTCTTCATTTGGAATCACGGGGGCAAACGGGTTGAGTCCGTATTGCACTTTCCATCCGTCACCGGTCCCGTCACCAGCCGTGCTGAAAAGGCCCGAATCCGTTCCCGACACATACCGCTCATACGCATCCGTCAGTCCGTCTCCGTCTCCGTCATAAAGATCGGCCGCCCGCAGAAAGGCGGCGGCGCTTGGCGGTTTTGGCCCAGTGGCGACCGTTACCATGTTTGTAGCCGTTTCCGTTCCGTCCGGAGGCAAGGGAACAATATTCGTGACGGTGATCGAGTGAGTCCACGCGGGATCGAAAAAAGGGAGTGGCGGCAGACTTGTTTCCTGAATCATGTCCGAAAAGGCGTTCGTGACAGGAAGGATGTCCGAAAGGTCGTAGCGGAAGACGGACGACCACACGTTGGATACGCCGAGAGTGCGGGCGGCGAAAAGGTCGATGGAGTTGCTTGTGAACGTCTGGCCGGACGGCCACGCCAGCGTGAAATTCACGTTGGACGGCGTAGCCGAGAAGGCGGTGAAAGCGAGACCGGTGACCGGAAAAGCAAGAGGCGTGGATTTAGGGGCGGGGAACAGGCTCTCGGCGATTGCCTTGGCAGCGCGGTAGGCGTCGATGTCTTCTTCGAACAGGAATGCCCCTTTCAGGACGACGTGCGAAGGACGGAAGTACTGCTGGGCCTCCGTCCATGCGATTCCGGCGGCCCGTTCCGGTGAAATGCGAGGAGTCGCCTCCAGCCGCAGGACGGTCGTTTCGTAGGAATTGAAGCGGGGCGCGGCGTTGGAGAGGCAGTGGAGCCGCGCGATCCAGTCGGGCGACCAGTCCGGCAGCGTGCAGAGGATACGCGCCGCCTCGTTCGTCGCGGCGGTGTAGAAAACCACGTCGCCGGTTGCGTCGTCCGTTCTCGCGGAGAAGGGGAGGATAAAGGCTTCAGGTGTCAGCGTTCGCGCTTGGGCTTTCAGGCTGATGACCTCATCGCCGGAACCATCGGGACGGTCGGCCAGCAGAACGGCGAGAAAATCAAGCGGAAAGCCGGAAAGCCGCGCAGCGGATTCCGATGCGGGAAGAACGATGACCCCGATGTTCTCGGTGTAGGGGTTTTCTGGGGCGAGTCCAAGAGCACCCTTGCCCTGTGCCTGCACCCGCCCCAATTCTCGGGCGATGTCTTCCAGAGACTGGAAAGAGCGGACAGCGGTGCGCGGCAGAGGCATGCCCCGGGCGGGCGTCAGAGGATCGACCGCCGATTGCGAAAGGTCGGCGGCGTGGAGGGCACAGGCTACCGCAAGGGACGCAACGGCGATGCATCGCACACCCCGTCGCCGGGTGGACGGACAGCCGTTTCGTTCAGAAGAAAGTCGGTTCATTCTTAACAACATGCCTTCATTCCTTCTCCTCGCTCTTCGGCGTTTGTCTTCCTGCCAACATCCATGCGTGATCAAAACATAAGAAGGGACGCATCTACTTACGTCCCAACCTAGGCACTCAGAAGCCCACAAAGGAACGCTTTCGATGCGCCCCAATCCGGGGCGCACCTCAACATGTCCTTTGTTTTTCCGTGAAGTTCTGAGTTTCAGGTTGGACAAATGCGGAAGTTACGCGAAATTGAGTTATGGTTTATCCGGTCATGATCACCCCTCGTTGCAGACACCCTGTCCACAACAACGGTTAAAAGAGTAGCACGAAACAGGGTTTGCCGCAAGCGTATCAGAACCGGCAGGATTCAAGACAGTTGAGGGTTAAGCGGCAGGGAGGCGGGAACGGAAGGCCGATGTATGGCACGCTATAAAGAGGCGCCGTACGGCTTCGCAAATCGGTCACACGAACGGATTCAAGCCGAGAACGCTGAAAACGCGCGTTGGTTCCGACTGCTCGCCCGAGGCGCCTTCTTCTCCGCTTTTGACATCTCCGTGACCTCGTTTTCGCTATCGTTCCACTTGAGGCGACGTGTTCCCGTTGTGGGCAAAAAATATAAAAAAAGAAGCAGATCGCATATGGCAAAAAAGGAAAAGCCCTCTTATACTTATATTCAACTCTGTGTTAAAGGAAAAACAAGGCGGCAAAAAAGGCCTGCCGTTCCCGCAGGGCAGGAGACGGATATGTCAGACACGGTACTTCGTTCAAATAAGGTAAAAACCTATTCCCTGTTATACATCGTCATCGTCTCAGCACTGGGCGGATTCCTGTTCGGTTTCGATTCGGGCGTGATTTCCGGTTGTGAAAAGGCCATTCAGGCCGAGTTCCATCTGTCGGGGTTCTGGCATGGGTTCACCATCTCCGGCGCACTGATCGGCACCATTTTCGGCGCGTTTAGCGTAGGCTGGCCCTCCGACCGTTTCGGCCGTCGCCCCACGCTTATGCTCATGGCGATCCTCTTTCTTGTCTCGGCTGCCGGCTGCGCCTTTGCGGGAACGCAACCCATATTGGCCTGGATGCGTTTTATCGGCGGTCTGGCGATTGGAGGCGCCTCTGTCGTGGTTCCGCTTTACATTGTGGAAATATCGCCGGGGCCCGTTCGCGGCCGATTGGTCGCCATGAACCAACTGAACATCGTCTTCGGTATTCTGATTTCCTACGTTTCAAACTATTTCGTCGCGAAGGCGATGCTGTCAAACGGCTGGTTCTGCAACGCGTGCGACCACATCGCAACGGTCTTCACCTCGGCGGCCATGACGACCGAGCAAGTGATGTGGCGCGTGATGCTGGGTGTGGAATGTTTTCCCGCCGTTGCCTTCTTGCTGCTGCTTTTCACCATCCCGGAATCACCGCGCTGGCTGGTGCGGGCGGGACGGCGGCAAGCCGCAAGCGACGTGCTTAATCTCGTCGGGGACACCACGCCGGATAAGACGCTCGAGGACATTGAAGACTCGCTCGCGGAAACCGCAAAAACCGGCCATGTCGCCCTTTTCCAGCGGCGTTACTTCAAGCCTATCCTGTTGGCGTTCTTCATTGCCTTCTTCAACCAGGTGTCCGGCATCAATGCGATCAACTACTACGCGCCGCGAATCTTCGAGAATTTTGTCGGAGCCCAGTCCGCCTTGGCCGCGACGATCGGCGTAGGTACGGTCAACCTGATTTTCACGATGCTTGCGTTCCTCATCATCGACAAGTTCGGTCGCCGCGTCATGATTATCGGCGGTTCCATCGCGATGACCCTCATGCATTTCCTCGTGGCTTGGCAGCTTTCGCTCGGCATACAGGCCAATCCGGTTTTGGCGATTGGCGGCATTCTTGGGTTTATCGCCTTTTTTGCCATCTCCTCCGGAGCCGTCATCTGGGTCTTCATTTCCGAGATCTTCCCCAATGCCGTCCGTGCCAAGGGTCAAGCGTTTGGCTGCTTCACGCATTGGTTCATGTGCACGCTCATCTCGTGGGCGTTCCCGGCCGTTGCAGAAAAGGCCGGCACTTACGCTTTCGGATTTTTCGGGCTGATGATGATCTGTCAGATCATCTTTGCGATCCGTTGGATGCCTGAAACCAAAGGCGGCACCATCGAGAACATGGAGCGGCGTCTCGGTTTTGGGCTGAAGCCGGCGAAAGGAGTCTAAGCATGACCGACCGTATCCAAGACATGTTGGCCTACGTGCTGGCAAAGCGCCACACCGCCTTGCGCCGCGACGTAGTCTGGACGCTGGCCGAAACGTTCAACCGTGAAGGGCTCTCTTCCGAAAAGCGCGCGGCAGAAGGCCTGTGCGCCATGCTCGCCGCCGAAAAACCCGCGTTCCTGCCGACGGAATCGATCGCCTTTATCCGCACGGTCAAACAGCTCCCTGACCTCTACACCAAGGAGGAGATGGACACGCTGCGCAAGTCCGCCTATTACCATGAGAAAGGCTGCGTCTTTAACATTTCGCCCGATTACGGTTCAACCATCGCCGTCGGATTGGATGCGCGTCGCGCTGAACTTGAAGATCGTCTGACGCGAGCCCTCTCGGAGAAGGATGCGTCTGCGCAGGAATTTCTCTCATGCGCGATTCGGACAGTCGACGCCGTGCTCGACCTCGCGGACCGGTATCGTCTGGCGGCAGAAGGCCAAGGGCTCGCCGCCATCGCACAAACGCTGGCCCGCGTCCCGCACAAAGGCGCGACGACCTTCCTCGAGGCGCTCCAATTCCTTCGCATTCTGCACTATACGCTCTGGTGCGAAGGCGAATACCACAACGGTCTCGGACGCATCGACCAGTATCTCTACCCTTACTTCGCCGCTGACCTCGCCGCCGGCGCGCTGACCGAAGACGCCGCGCTCGAGCAGATCGAGGAGTTTTTCCTTTCCTGCAACCGCGACAGCGACCTTTACATCGGCGTGCAACAGGGCGACAACGGCCAAAGTTCCATGCTGGGCGGCGTGGACAGAACAGGCCAAGACGCCTTCAACGCCCTTTCGCGACTCTGTTTGAAAGCCTCGTGCGAACTCAAGGTGATCGATCCCAAAATCAATCTCCGTGTTTCCAGGGATACACCGCTCGCGGTACTCGAAGAAGCGACAGAACTGACCAAACAGGGTCTCGGTTTCCCGCAGTATGCCAATGACGACATCGTGATTCCCGCACTCGTGCGACTCGGCTATGCCTTGGAAGACGCCCGCGATTATACCGTCGCAGCATGTTGGGAATTCATTATCCCCGGATGCGGCATGGACATTCCGAATATCGGCGCAATCTCTTTCCCTGCCGTCATCGATCATGCGCTGCGCACCAGCAAAGCCATGGATTTCGATGCGTTTATGGCCGACATAAAGGCGGCCTTCCGGGAAGCGGCCGACCGTCTTTCCGACAGTCTTAAAACCGTCAAGATCCTGCCAGGGCCCTTCGTTTCCATCCTCTGCGATGGCCGCGTCGATGCCGGACGCGATGTCTGCGAAGGTAACCGTTACAACAACTTCGGCATCCACGGCACAGGGCTTTCCACCGCCGCCGATTCGCTGGCCGCGATCCGCCAGATGGTTTTCGAGGAAAAACTCATCTCGCTGACGGATTTAGCCGCGGTTGTCGACACCGACTTCAGGGACCGCCCGGATCTGTTGGCCAAAGCCCGTTTCGGCGTGCCGAAAATGGGCAATGCGGACCCTGTTGTCGACCAGCTCGGCAAGACCCTGCTGGACACGTTTGCAGACACGTGGGACGGGCGTAAGAACGGTCGCGGCGGCATCTACCGCTGCGGAACAGGCTCGGCCATGTACTACATCTGGCACGCCAATGAACTGCACGCCACACCCGACGGACGCCTCACAGGGCAGCCTTTCGCGGCCAACTATGCGCCTTCTCTGAATGTGCGCGTCAATGGTCCGCTCTCCGTTATCCAGTCGTTCACGGCACCCGATCTCGGACGCGTCATTAACGGCGGACCGCTCACGATCGAGATCCACGACAGCGCCTTTCGCCAGGCCGACGGCATTACCAAAGTGGCGCAACTGGTGAAGTTCTTCATCGATTCCGGCGGACATCAACTTCAGCTCAACGCCATCAACCGCGACCGACTGAAGGACGCGCAAGCGCATCCGGACGACCACCGCAATCTGATCGTCCGCGTCTGGGGATGGAGCGGCTATTTTGTGGAGCTCGACAAGCCCTATCAGGACCATATCATCCAGCGCGTCGAGATGGCGGTGTAATCGTCTTATTCCGCCGCGCACGCTGCAACCGGCAGATGATCTACGCTTGCACAAACCGTTCGCCGCTGAATAGACCCAGCTTGCGCGTTACGCGTTCACTTTAGGCGTTGGGCGTTTATGATTATGAACACTCACAGACAACTCGTCTTATCGGCCTTCGTGTGCTTTGCCCAGTGGGCGGGCGCAGGACAGATCGCCGGCGTGGTTGTCGATCCTGCCGGAGTCCCGCTTACCAACGCATGGGTCATGACCAGCAACGGCAATGTCACGCAGGCCCAGGCGGATGGCACATTCGCTTGGGCAGATCTTCCCTATGGCGGCTACGCGCTCAAGGCGGTCTCATCCGGCATGGAGGATGCGTTCCTGACGCAAATCGCGGTCACCTCGGAAGTGCCGGTCTTCTGCCGCCTTCAGATGAAACCGTCGCCCAGCGTCGCCCTCGTTACGGGTCAAGTCACGGAGGCCCTTACCGGGAAAAGAATCGCGGCGTGGTTTGAAATCCGCAGCAACGCCAAACCGGTCCGCTGGTTCGATATCGAGGGGCGTCCGTATGGCGGCCGCACCGACATTGAGCCGCACATCTGGCATCAGAAGAACAAACGCTATTGGACCTCCGGCGCGTTCGCCTTCTCGGTTCAGCCCGGCGAGCTAGCGCTCACGGCAAGGGCGGACGGATATGTGTCCACGGTTGTCAAACGGGGCATACGCGCCAACACGCCGGAACATATTGAGATTGTCCTGCAACCGCTCTTCAATCCCGCCGCGATCGGCTGGTTCAAGGGCGATTTTCATGCGCACGGCGTACATGGCGAAAGTCTCTATGCCGTCAACATTCCCTTCATGTCCTTCATTCTCCGAGCCGAGAATTACCGCTGGTTCTATATTTCCTCCAGCTTCAATAATGACGGGGTACCCGTTGACAACGCGTCTATCGTCAAGCGGGAGAACGGGCCGGGCCTGTTCCTTGCCTTAAACGCCGAGTATCCCAAGACCTCCGGCGGCCACGTCGGAACCATAGGAATCGCGCCCCCCAAGAAGCCGCTGCCCTATCCCGCCTTTTCAAACACCGAGGCCATCCATACCGACGTTTTTGGTCAAGGAGGAGCCGCCATTCCCGTGCATCCGCTCACGGGACACATGAAATCGAGGGAACTGCCGTTCCTCATCCTCGGCGCTCCCGAACTTATCTGCGGTTTTGACTTTTACACCTCATGGAGCGAACGGCTCGAAAAAACCTGGGCCATGTTTCTCAATCAGGGTTACACGCTCTGCCGAACGGCCACCAGCGACACCGCTTTTGATTTAGGCCGAACACCCGGAACCATGGGCGCGACCTTCATCCATCCGAAAAACGGACAGCTCAACAGAGGCACCATCGTTGAGGCTTTCAAGAAAGGCCAGACCACAATCTCCTGGGAGGGCGCTTTGCTACTCTTCACCATCGATGGCGCCATTTGCGGCGAAACATTCCCCTCGGCTCCCGTGGAGAGACACGCCGTGCTGACCTTGTATGGCACGCCGGGGCAAAAAACGCAAATCACGGTCACGCGAAACGGCGAGCTATTTAAACGTTTTCCGGTCACCGTGCCACCGGCCGGCCAAGCGGAGGTAGCCTTCACGTTAAGCGAGCGCGAGAAAGCTTGGTACACGGCCGTTTGCGCGGTAGACGGCAAACCAGAAAGCGTCATCGCCGCCTCCAGTCCGTTTTACTTCGGCACATGGGATACGCCACCGCCCGTGTTGGCTCAGATTGACATAACCGTGTTCGATGCCGACACAAAAGAGCCGCTCGGAGCAACCCTCAGCCTAATGAATTCAGAAATAAACGTGACCCGGCTCCAGGCGGATGACGGCAGGCTCCATCTTGAAGCCAGAACCTTTCAGCGTATAAGAGCCCACGCCGAAGGATACTCGGATCAGGAGGCCAGTATCCTCGGGACCGATGCGATCAGAGCCTTCATCGCCTCGGTTTCGGAAGAGGATCTCCAAACGTGGGACACGTATGAAAAAGCGCGTACTCTTCTGCAAACGGTGAAGATCAGCTTTCCCTTGAAACGGAAATAAGACGCATGAGCAAGGGAACCCGGCCTTTCGCTGAACATGCGATCATGGCCACTGCGATTATCCTGTCATGAGCACAGAAGGAACCATCTTTGAGGTCCGCGAGTTCTGCCTGCACGACGGGCCGGGCATCCGCAGCACCGTTTTTTTCAAGGGGTGTCCGTTGCGTTGCGCATGGTGCCACAACCCCGAGGGCCTTGACCCTCAACCGCAGGTGTTGATCAACCGTTCGACCTGCACCCACTGCGGGGCATGCCTTGCCGTCTGCGCCCATCCAAGCCACTGCGTGGCGTGCGGCGACTGCGTAGCCGTTTGCCCGCAAGGCTGTCGCCGTTTGTGCGGCAGACGCGTGTCCGCAGAAACGCTCGCCGAGGAACTGCGCAAAAACGAGGCGTTCTTTTTGCGCTATCAGGGCGGCATCACCTTTTCGGGCGGCGAGCCGCTCATGCAGACCGACTTTTTGGTCGACCTCGCGTCGCGCCTCCACCCCATCCACCTGGCCATCGAGACCTCCGGATACGCGCCGCTCGAAAATTATCAGCGGGCCCTCCGCTCCGTGGACTTGGTTTTTCAGGATCTTAAGCATTCCGATCCGATCAAGCACAAGCGCTACACCGGGGTGGAGCTGTCGCCGATCCTCGATAACCTCGCCTGGCTAAAAGCCAGCGGGCGTCCTTTCATCGCGCGCATTCCGCTGATTCCGGGCGTGAACGACGATCGCGCGACGTTGGCGCAATTCGCAGAACTTCTGACAGGCGCGTCCGGCTTGATCCGCGTAGAGATTCTCCCCTACCATCTGACCGCCGGCGCGAAATACGCGCTCCTGGGATTAGCGTACGCGCCTCCGTTCGATCCGTCGTGCGCGACGAAACCGGATCTGACCGCTTTTGAAGCGCACGGCATTCTTTGCCGCGTCATGTAAACGTCGACGAGGTATCTGATTGCGCCGCATCCCGCCGAAAAGAAACGAATGGCCATGGAAACACGGCGGAGCGGCCGTCGGCTCCTCCGGGAGACAAGCATCAGACGTTATAGAATTGTTCCCAACCTTTGCGAGGCGGTTCGCCGATCCGGAGCATGGCGTTGGCGGCGGCATGGTTGGTGATCTGACGCGTCTTCGGATCAAACGCGATCTTGGCGTTGAGGTGCTGCGCGATCACGCCAAGATTCATAAACTGACAGAGCGGCCCCGAGACCGAAAAGCGTGATCTACAAACTTCCTCACCCTTGACGCCCAGCAGAAAGTTCTTGTAGTGGTTCGAGGGGCTCTTGGGCACTGCCGGCAGTTTCGCCCTCACCTCGTCGGCCTTCGAACCGCCGATGACGGAAAGCGACGAGCCGTGCGAACCGCCCTTGAAGACCACGCCGTCACCGTAGATCTCCTTGCCGGGAGGCAGCGCTTTGCCCTGATCCGAACCGCCGAGCGATGCGGGCGCGTTGCTGTCCGTCTTTGCCAAGCTGAACCCTTCAGGCAATTCGGGAAGATTACCCACGCCGTCGTACCAATACACATCACAGGCCGGGAGGCCGGGCCCGCGTTCGGGAACCTTAAAGAGCAAGGTCGACGCCATCGGGAAGACGTAAGGATTCCAGCCTTCCATCTTGAGCGGCTCGACAGAGGACGGCAGTCCCCACTTGAGAAACTCATGCCCGGTATCGAGGATATGCGCGCCCCAGTCGCCCAAGGCCCCATTGCCGAACTCGAAGAAACAGCGCCAGTCACCGTTCAGGTACTGCTCAGTGAAATCGTGTTCTGCCACGTGGGCCAACCACGTGTCCCAATCCACGTTGTTGGCGTTGGGTTGTTTCGCGATCGCTTTCTTGATAGCTTCAACGTTTCCATTCCATTTATGCCAGCGGCGGCTACCGTTCATATGGGCGACGAATTTGGTGACATTCCTCAGGACACCGGCATCAGCCCATGTCTTAAACTGGAAATAGTTTGCGTCGGAATGGCCTTGGTTCCCCATCTGGGTGGTCACTTTGTACTTCTTTTCCGCCTCCATAAGCAGGTCGATCTGATGGAAAGAATGGGCGAGCGGTTTCTCGACGTAGACGCCTTTGCCGCGACGCATCGCCTCTATGGCGATGACGAAGTGCGAATGATCCGGCGTGCCGACCAGCACGGCGTCAATCTCCTTGTCGTGTTTGTCCAGCATCTTGCGGAAATCGGTGAAGCGCGGCGCGTCAGGGAATTTCTTCAGCGTGCCGAGCGTACGCTTACCGCCCATTTCGGTATCGCACAGCGCCACAATGTTACAGAGCCCTGTACCATAAAGGGCCTTAATGTCGCTTCCGCCCTGATTGCCGATGCCGCAACAGGCCAGATTGACCTTTTCATTGGGTCCGATCTGACCCGAGGCGCGAACAAACGGAAACGCGGCGACAGCCGAAGCGGACACGGCGTGTTTCATGAATGTGCGGCGCGAGACGGCTCCGCTGTTACGGTTCATTTCTTTCGTTCGGTTCATCTTCATGCTCCCTTGGTTATTCGGTTTCCGTTTACCGCACATGCGCCTGTGCCCGGGCATCACACGCTTCCCGTATCGTTACCGGCTTTCATACAGCTATATGCAGCTCCAGTCAACTTGAAAACGCCTTCCGACCGGGTTCTCTGTCCGACCTGGCGAATGACGTCTGTCGGGGATAGGCAAGCGGTCCGACAGAAACCGCGCCCGGGTTTGCAACAGCCCCTGTTTTCGGCTATAGTAACCTTCTTTTCAACGAAACCACGGGAGCTGACACATGGCCGGTATTTTTAAAGCGTATGACATCCGCGGCATCTATGGTCAAGACCTGACCGAAGAGATCGCCTACAAAATCGGGAGAGCGTTCGTCACCTTTACGGGATGCAAGAAAGTCGTCGTGGCCCGCGATATTCGCCCACACTCCGAGCCGCTTTTCGAGGCCTTGGCAAAAGGCATCACCGAGCAAGGCGCCGATGTGGTCGATCTGGGCCACGGCTCCACCCCGATGTCCTACTTCGCAAACGGGATGTTGGGCGCTGACGGCAGCGTGATGATCACCGCCTCGCACAACACCGCCGAGTGGAACGGCTTCAAGCTCTGCCGCGCGCAGGCGGTGCCGATCAGCGGTGCCACGGGCATTCCGGATATCGAGAAAATCGTCACTGAGGAAGCGTTCGCGGCCAAGGCGACTCAACCGGGCAAGGTGACCCGGTACGATATTCTGCCGGCGTACATCCGCCATGTCGCGCAGTTCGCACACGTCAAGCGTCCCGTCCATGTGGCGATCGACTTCGCGAACGGCATGGGCATCTGGGAAGTCAAAACGCTCGCCGGGCTCATCACATGGGACGGGCTCTTCGAGGAGCCGGACGGACGCTTTCCGAACCATGAGGCGAATCCGCTGCACACCGCCACGCTCAAAGATCTGCAGGCGAAGGTGCGAGGCGGGCAATACGCGTTCGGCGTGGCCTTCGACGGCGACGCGGACCGCGCCGGATTCATTGACGAGAAGGGCGATATCATCCCGATGGACCTCATCACCGCGCTGGTGGCTCAGGACGTATTGGCCACGCGCAAAGGCGTGATCTTTTACGATTTGCGCAGCAGCTGGGTTGTCAAAGAGGTCATTGAAGCCGCCGGCGGCACGCCGATGATGAGTCGCGTGGGACACGCCTTCATCAAACAGCAGATGCGCGAGAACGACGCCCTCTTCGCGGGCGAGTTGAGCGGCCATTACTACTTTAAGGATAATTTCACCGCCGAAAGTTCGGCGATGGCGATTCTTTCGCTGGCAAACATTGTCAGCAAATCCGACAAGCCCCTCTCCGAGCTGATCGCACCGCTGCGCAAATACGTTGCGAGCGGCGAGATCAACACCCATGTGAGCCGCGACCCCAAGGTGATTCTATCCGAGATCAAAGCCAACTATGCGGACGGTCGCATGTTCGAGTTGGACGGCGTGAGCGTTGAGTATGCGGACTGGTGGTTCAACGTGCGCTGTTCCAATACGGAACCGCTGGTGCGACTGAACCTTGAAGCAAAAACCCAGGCGGTGATGGAAACCAAGCGAGACGAGCTTCTCGCGATCATCCGTAAATAGTCTAAAGCCTGAGGGCGATCAGGTCGTCAAAGGGTTCGGCATTTTCTGAACACGTAAGAGTTCCGAACCGTTTATCGCCTTTCATCAAGGAGTTGCATCATGGTTAACGAATCGGTTTACAGTGAACTCATCCGGAAATATCGCACGCACTTCGGGCACGATCCTGAAGTGGTCGCGTACGCGCCGGGGCGCATCGAAGTGCTGGGCAACCACACGGATTACAATGAAGGCTTCGTCTTTTCCGCCGCGATCGACTTCGGCACTTTTTTCGCAGCCTCCAAAAGCGACTCGACAGCGTGCCGTCTTGTGGCGGGCGACCTGATGAAGGAAGTCGCGTTTGATGCGAAGCAAATCGAAGCCTCGAAAAGCGACACCTGGCAGAACTACGTCAAAGGCACGTTTGCCGGTCTCGTCGCACTCAAGGCGGTCATCTCCCACGGGTTCGACGGCATGTTTCTCGGCAACATCCCCCTCGGTTGCGGACTTTCCAGTTCCGCCGCACTCGAGATGTGCACGGGTCTCGCGCTGGGAAAACTTTACGGCATCCAGACGGATGCGGTGACGATGGCGAAGATCGGACAGAAGGCGGAACACGCTTACGCGGGTTGCAAATGCGGACTGCTCGATCAGATTTCAAGCCTCGCGGGCGAAGAGGGTAAGCTGGTGAAGACCGATTTTCGTTCGGTGGCCTATGAGACCGTCGATATGGGGCAGGACGGCTGTTTCCTGATGTGTAATCCGCACGCGAAACATGCGTTGGTGGATGGCGCGTACAACGAACGGCGTGCGGCGTGCGAACAGGCGGCGGCACATTTCGCAAATGTGCTGAACCACCCGGTACACGCGCTGCGCGATGTCAGCATGACCGAGTGGGCGATCTACAGAAACGGTTTGACGGAAACGGTGGCAAAACGCGCCGCGCATCCGATCGGCGAAGACGAGCGCGTGCTGAAGGGAGCGGAACTGCTGGCCAAAGGCGATCTGCCGGGCTTTGGCGCGCTGATGTATGATTCGCATGAAAGTTCACGCGTGCTTTTCGAAAATTCCTGCAAAGAGTTGGACGATGTGGTCAACGTCGCCAGAAAGATTCCGGGCGTGCTGGGCGCGAGGCTTTCCGGCGGCGGCTTCGGCGGCTCTGTCGTGGTGCTGGTGCATCCGCGCGATGCGGAAACGGCGTCTATCGCTTTGGCGAACGCCTATGCCTCGAAATTCGGCAAGCCGTGTGACGTGAGCGTCATTAAGCCCTCTGCCGGCGCTCACATTGTGAAATAGAAAAGACGACGGGAAAGACGGGGTAAGGAACGGCCGGAAGGGCAGACGTCGAGTGAAAAGGGTCTCGCCGCATTCCGACACTCCGATAAGTCATCCTTCCTGTTCCATTCCGGAGGCTGTTATGATGCGACGGGCGTTGGGTATCTGGGGCATTCTGATGACACTGTGCGCCGGAGCGGCCAACGCGCCGTTCATGGTTCTTCAACTGAATGGGCCTGCCGCAGCCAAGCCCGAGTCGGTCACGCAGCTTCGCGATGCGCTGAACCGTTATCCGGCCTGTTTTGATGCGGTCAGTTGCGATTCGCCCGACAAGCCGGATTTCGAGATCCTCCGCAAAAAAGGGCTCACGCTGGTCGACGCAGGAACGCGCGACACCTCGGTTTTCCAGCTCTACGATGATCACGCGCCACGCGGAATGATCAGTCGAGCCCTGCTTTTCGCCGCAGGCCCCTCACATGCGGTCGCGACGATCAATGGCGGCCGCCATTGCGCCTCGGGCAAGAGCGCTTATGGCGTCTGCGCGGAGTCGATGTTGGCTCTGGCGTATGGGGCAAACGCGCTCGCATATGATCTTCTTGGGTATGCCCATGAGCCGATCACGTGGTACGCGAACACCTATATGAGCGAACTGACGCTTTGGCGTCCCTTTTTTCAGGCCTACGTCCATTACAATGCGGAGACCCACCCCGGAGGCATCCTCCCCTATTGCGGCAAAAACGGCCAACCGGACATCAACGGCACCTTACGTGCGGCGAATGCGCTCGCGCCGAACGCTCTGCCGCTATGTCCGGGATCGCCATGGCCGGTCTGTTATCTTTTGACGGCCGACGCAGTGGGAAGCATGACGCCGACGGATATTCAGCGCGCGCTTTCCGGCTGCGCGATTCTCGACGGCGGTGCCGTCGAGAAGCTACAGACCCTCGGCTACGGCGCGACGATGCAGTTGACGGCCGCGCCGCGTGCGCCGGACGTCTGCGAAGTATTCACCGATGACGAGCTAAACGTCGGCAGAGTCGGCTATGCTTGGCAGCCCGACGCATCCACAACCGACACCTTTGCCCTGTATCCCTCGAACGAGGCGACACGCGTTCTGGGCCGCTATCAGAAAACGGACGGCACGGCCGCTGAAGCCGCGTCCGTGCTGTTCGAGACACCGCAAGGCGCACGTATCGCAGCCTTCGGTTTCTCCGGGTTCGGCGCCGAAATCAGCGCCGCGCGGCGGCGGCAGCTGATGTTGGCATCGGACTGGGTCGCGCAAAACCGCATGCCCGTCTTGGTAGAAACCGTTTCGCAAGCGGTCGTGGTGCCGCGCGTCACAATGGCGGGGGATCTCCGCAGCGTAACGGTGCTCAACGCGTCGCTGGACACGCAGCCGCCGATGACGCTGCGCTTGCGCGGCTGCGGCGAGGGGATGGAGACGATGGAGTGGATCACGCCCAAAGAACGCCCCGTGACCATCGTCGTGCGCTGGGAGAATAAAGATGCGATGGTGACCTTACCCGCAGTCGGACCTTGGCAACTGGGCTGGCTGCGCGCCGCTTCCGAGTAAACGCAGAAACTCAAATATCGGGATGAAAGAACGGATCGTTTCACATTCCACACCGCGCCCACCTTCAAAAGCACTTTCCTGCGATCACTGTTTTTCTTTCGCAACCGCCGCAAAACAACGCTGTTTCACTTTCTTTTCTTTTTTCGTTTAAGGATCACATCCATCCGTCCGACGAGTTTAGGAAAAGGATGTTTTGAGCAAGCGCCCTTCCCGACGCGCTCTTAGATTGAAACCAAGACATCGAACTGCGGTAGAAACCGACGCATAAAAAAACGCGAGACCGGACGACTAGACGTCCGGTCTCGCATGTTGAATGTATACCGTCCCGTTACTTGGCCAACAGCTCCTTGGCCTTTGCCAACACGTTCTCGACCGTGAAGCCAAACTGCTTCGCAAGCTCTTTGAAGGGACCTGACGCGCCATAGGTGTCGAGCGTGATCATGGCGCCGCAACGGCCGGCATAA
This sequence comes from uncultured Lentisphaeraceae bacterium, assembly GCA_964612775.1. GTDB lineage: Bacteria > Verrucomicrobiota > Kiritimatiellia > RFP12 > UBA1067 > DAOPZC01. The sequence goes on along the minus strand of CAZTDL010000005.1, from coordinate 3,209 downwards.
CGCTCCCAGCCGAACGAGCAGCCGGCCTCAACGACCAAACGGCGCGTGCAATCCGGATCGATAATCCGATCGCGATAGGTTTTGTTCTGCTTCTCGAACAGCTCCCAGCACGGCATGCTGACAACACGCACATTTTTGCCCTCGATCTGCTTGGCGGCATCGAGAGCGATTTCCACCTCCGAACCGCTCGCGAGAATCATCAAGTCCGGCGTGCCTTCGCCGCTCTGCCAAAGCGTATAGGCGCCTTTCTCCACATTGGCGGCGGAAGGATATTGGGTACGGTCGATGACCTTCATGTTCTGGCGCGTGAGCAATAACGCCGTCGGGCCTTTCTTATTCTTAAGAGCGGTCACCCACGCAGCCGCGGTCTCGGTCGGATCCGCCGGACGAATGACCGTGAGGTTGGGCATGCAGCGCGCTGCGGCAAGCTGTTCGACGGGTTCGTGGGTCGGACCATCTTCTCCGACGTAGAAACTGTCGTGCGTGTAGACATAAATCACGGGAAGCCCCATCAGCGCCGCAAGACGCATCGCCGGGCGGCAGTAATCGCTGAACACAAAGAAGGTTCCGCCGAAAATGCGGAAACCGCCATGAGCCTGAATGCCGTTCATGATGGCGGCCATGGCGAGTTCGCGGATACCGAAATGGAAATTGCGGCCCGCATAATCGCAGGGCTTGATCTCGCCCATCTCCTTCAGCCACGTCATGTTGCTCGGAGCCAGATCGGCCGACCCGCCGACGAGCTGCGGCAACACCTTGGCAAGCGCGTTCAGCACGATTCCCGAAGCGCTGCGCGTGGCAACCGGCTTGGCAGGATCGAAGACAGGCAGGGAGGCCTCGATATCTAAAGGAATCAGATCCTCATGCATCGTCTTCCACATCCCGGCCTTCTCGGCATGGGCTTTCGACCACTCCTTGAACACTCGGCGCCATTTACCTTGGGCGCGCTTCATTTTCGAGGCACGTTCCTGAAAGAGCGTGTAAACCTCCTGCGGAACGGTGAAAAACTGGTCTTCAGGCATGCCGAGCGCCCGCTTCGTTAAACGGACTTCTTCTTCACCGAGCGGCGCACCGTGAGCCTCATGGCTGTCATGTTTGTTCGGACTGCCCATGCCGATGTGCGTCTTGCAGATGATGATCACCGGTTTGCCGGTGATCTTGGTGGCCTTGCGGATCGCACGATCAATCTGATCAAAATCATGGCCGTCGATCTCCAGCACATGCCAGTTGTAGGCCTGAAAACGCTTCTTGGGATCATCGCTGAGCGCGAGATCCGTATGGCCCTCGATCGTGATGCCGTTACTGTCGTAGAAAAGCACCAGCTTATCGAGCTTCAGATGCCCGGCGAGCGAGCAAGCCTCATGACTGATACCCTCTTCCAAGTCACCGTCACCGCAGAACACCCATGTGCGATGATCAACGACCGGATCGGTTCCTTCGACATTGAAACGTGCGGCCGCCATCCGTTCCGCGACCGCCATACCGATCGCATTGGCAATACCTTGTCCGAGAGGTCCCGTGGTGGTTTCGACTCCATCCGTATGACCGAACTCCGGATGACCGGGCGTACGGCTGCCGACCTGACGGAAGCGTTTAAGCTCGTCAAGGGGCAGATCATAACCCGCGAGATGCAGGAGACTATAAAGCAACATCGAGCCATGGCCGCCCGAAAGAATGAAACGGTCGCGATCCGCCCACTTTGAATCGGCCGGATTCTGTTTAAGGTACTTGAGCCAGAGCACGGTCGCAATATCGGCCAGCCCCATCGGTGCGCCGGGATGCCCCGACTTGGCAGCCTGCACGCCATCCATAGCCAGGCAGCGGATCGTATTGGCCGTCAGGGCCAGCATGTCATTCGTCACTTTCATGGTCAGTCTGAACTCCTCGTATCAATCGTTGTTTGGGTTCTCAGAAAAATAAGCGTTATTGTGTCACAAAAGAGATGCGGGTGTCAAAATCAAGCCGGTCCGCGAGCAGACCCGCATGAAAAGAGACATCGGCATCCCCTTACGAAGCCGTGTTGAAGCTCGCGTAGAGTTTTTCCAGACGCGTGATCGTTTCGGTCAGCTCTTTCTGCTTGGCTCGTTGCTGCTCAATCACCGCGGCCGGCGCCTTGGCGACAAAGCCCTCGTTTCCAAGTTTGCCCTCCACGCTCTTGAGGAAACCGCGGGCTTTATCCAGCTCGCCTTTGATGCGCGCGGATTCGGCCTTCACGTCCACCAGACCTTCGAGAGGGAGGCAAATCGTGCCCAGCTTACACAACGCGCCGGGCATCGCGCGATCGCCGCCTCCCGCATGAATCTCAAGATTGTCAGAGCGCAACTGCAGCTTCAAAGTTTCAAGGTCGGCGGTTAATTTGGCCGCGGCAACCGCATCCAGCGCCTGAACGACGAAATGAACAAACTGCGCGGGCGAAACGTTATAGTCCGCTCGCAGCGCGCGGCCCGCCGTAATCATTTCGCGTTTTGCGTCCACATACGCGGTCACCTCGGCACTCAGGCCCCACGCCTTGTTCTGCGCGTCGCTGTACGCTTGCGGCCAAGGTGCGGTCATGATGGTCTCGGCTTCCAGGCCATACCCCATCTGATGCCACAGCTCCTCTGTGAGGAACGGCATGTACGGATGCAGCAGCTTGAGAGCCTTTGCGAACACGTCGGTCATCACGGCCAGCACTTGGCGACGGCGCGCCTCATCCGTGCCGTAGAGATCCTGTTTGGCATACTCAAGATACCAGTCGCAGAAATTTCCCCACACGAAATCGTAAATCGCCAACGCGCCATCCTGCAGACGGAATTTCTCCAGATGCTCCGACATGGCCTGGATCGTCGTCTCGCACTTGGACAGCAGATGACGGTCATCGTCGCGCAGCAGTGCCGCATCGAGCTTAAGCTCGCCCGACGCCATCGCCCGCCAATCGGCCTCGGGGACCTTCTCCATGTGCAGTTGCATGAAGCGCGCGGCGTTCCAGATTTTGGTCGCGAAATTACGGCCGATTTCGAACTTTTCCATATTGACGTACACATCCATACCGGTGGACGTGATCAGCATCAAACTGAAACGTAACGAATCCGCGCTGTACTTTTCGATGATGTCGAGAGGGTTGATCGAATTACCCAAGCTCTTGCTCATCTTGCGGCCCTTGTCGTCGCGAACCGTGCCGTGGATATAGACGTTGCGTAACGGCACATCGACCATAAACTCACAGCCCG
>CAZTDL010000004.1:5230-26997 GCA_964612775.1 uncultured Lentisphaeraceae bacterium | reverse complement strand
CTGTGCATGGAGGTACCCTGCTGCGCAGGCATCGCCAACGCAACCAAACAGGCGCTGCTCGCCAGCGGCAAGATGATCCCGTGGCACGTGGTCACGATCTCGACAGACGGCGTAATTCTGGACGAATAACCCTCTTAGCTTTCACAAAGCGAACACAACCAACAAGGAGATAACCATGCGCGAAATGTTCTGTTTCCAATGCGAACAAACGGCGGGCGGCAAAGGCTACACGCATGGCGGCGTCTGCGGCAAGAAACCCGAGATCGCCCGCCTGCAGGACGAGATCACAGCGGGACTCATCACCTTGGCACGCGCACTCGACGGCAAACCCGCATGTCCCTCATGTGAGGCGCTCTGCATGGACGCGCTCTTCATGACCGTCACCAACGTGAATTTCGACAGCGCGCCTCTGACCGCGATGCGTGACCGTATTCTGGCCGCAGTCGCCACAGCCGGCGGCGCCTCAGCGTTCAGCGCGGACGACCTCTTCCGCGGCGATCAGGACATCGTCTCCCTGCGCTCCACCCTGCTCTTCGGATTACGCGGCATGGCCGCTTACGCCTGCCACGCCCGCGTTCTCGGCAAAACCGACCCCGCAGTCTCGGGTTGGTTCAAAAAAGGGCTGAAGGCGCTCGGCGATGACCACAGCGTCGCCGATTGGCTAGACCTGATCCTCGAGTTCGGAAGTGTCAACCTGAAGTGCATGGAGCTTCTCGACGCCGCCAACACTGAAACCTACGGTCACCCCGTCCCGACACCGGTTTCCACGACGCGCGACAAGGGGCCCTTTATCGTCGTCACGGGACATGACCTGCATGACCTGAAAATGTTGCTGGAACAAACCGCCGGCAAGAACGTCAGCGTCTACACGCACGGCGAGATGCTGCCCGCGCACGCCTATCCCGAACTTAAGAAGTTTCCTCAGCTCAAAGGCAACTTCGGCACGGCGTGGCAGAATCAGCAGAAAGAGTTCGACGGCCTGCCCGGCGTCGTGCTCTACACCACAAACTGCATTATGCCACCCAAGCCCGCCTATGCCGGCAACCTCTACACCACGGCGGAAGTCGGTTGGCCCGGCGTCACGCATATCGCCGCCGATGCAAAAGGCCACAAGGACTTCTCAGCGCTTATCGCCCACGCCATCCGGCTCGGCGGGTGGACGGAGGAGAAGGCCGGAGAGCCGCTCCTCACAGGCTTTGCCCGCAATGCGGTTTTGTCCGTGGCCGACAAAGTGGTTGCGGCTGTCAAATCCGGCGCGATTAAACATATCTTCCTGGTGGGCGGCTGTGACGGCGCGAAACTCGGACGCGACTATTACACAGAATTTGTCGAAAAGGCACCCAAAGACACGATCATTCTCACGCTTGCTTGCGGCAAATACCGTTTCAATCACCTGCAAGCCAAGCTGGGAGACATCGGCGGGATTCCGCGTCTGCTCGACATGGGCCAATGCAACGACGCCTACTCGGCTATTCAAGTCGCGGTGGCGCTGTCAAAGGTCTTCGGCTGCGGTGTGAACGATCTCCCGCTCTCGCTGATCCTCTCTTGGTATGAGCAGAAGGCGGTCTGCATCCTGCTGACCCTGCTCGCGCTCGGCATCAAGAACATCCGCATCGGGCCCAGCCTGCCGGCCTTCATCTCGCCGACCGTGCTGAACGTGCTCGTCGAGAAGTTCGGCCTGACCCCGATCAAAACCCCGGACGAGGATCTCAAAGCGATCCTCGGTTAATGGCACAACCCGCATTAAGAAAAACAAACGGCGCGCCCTTTACCGGGCGCGCCGTTTGTTTTTCTCAGTGCAGGAACAGCAGCGTACCGACCGGCGGATACATCACAACCAACCTGCCGGGCCCCGTAATCCATGACACCTTCGCGGCCGTATATACTCCGCCGGGCATCTGTACGCCATCCACGGCGAGCGCGTGGATGTACTGCTTGCCGCTGAAGGCAAGATTCAGCGTCGAACCGCCGGTTACCGAGAGGTCAGTCGTCGTCGGCAACAGGGCCGCGCTCAACGACAGCGTTCCGGCAGAAAGCACCGTGCCGCCGGTGTAGGTTGACACCGACCCCGCCAGCGCCAATGTGCCAGAACCGGTCTTGGTCACCGTGCCGCCGCCAACCACATTGTTGAGCGTGAGCGTACAGGTCGAGGCCGGCGAGTAAACCGCGTCTCCGCTCTGCGAGACCGAGCCGACGCTTAACGTACCCGCTTGCGACGCCGCGGCAACATCGAGCGTCGCTCCGGCACCCACATTTGCTGCGGTAATCGTGTACATGCCATCCGTGATCGAGGAGTCCAGCGTGACTGTGTTGGTGGTCGCGTCGGGCAGCACGAGGTTCGCCAGATAGCTCTGGCTAGCGAGCGTATCGGAGGGCGCGATGTCGCAGGTCAGCTTGAAGTCGCGGACAAGCATGTCCCAGTACGCGCCACCCGTGCCGCCGCCGAAACCGACGTAAGCGTAGTCGGAACCGACGGTGGAAGAAAGGTCGACGCCGGTGAACGTATTGGTAACGCAGAGAGCGCCTTGAGTAATGATCGAGGTAACCTTCGAAGCGGCAGGGTCGTAGCGAATGATGAAATCGGCTGATCCGTCCTTCAGCACCACAGGGAGATAACTCTGATTAGCGCCCTCATCCCATGCGCCATTTCGTCCGATGGTCATCGCATTGGAAGCGGAAGTGGTATTGCCCGGATAAAAATACCAGCGCAGTCCGAAGCTGTTCCGCATGCCCGTGAAGCCGGCGTTGCTCACGTTGCCGCTCGCATAGCCCGGGCTGCGCGAATCGTTATTGAAAAACAGGCAGAAGGCGTCGGCGGGCCAGCTCGTCGGACGGGATGAACCGAAAAGGAAAGTGAAGGTGGCCGTCCATGCGTCCGCGATGCGCACACGCCGCGCGGTCGTCGCTGTGCCAAAAGCGTTGTTCAAGCCGGGACAGGGCATGAGACTGTTATCGTCCGACCACGAGCCTTGGGCGCTGAACACCCAATCGCTGCGCGCACCGGCATTCTGATCGATGGGTTCTAACGGCGTTTTACGCAGAACGAGACCGCCCTCTTCGAGGCGGACGGAGAGGTTGGACGTCGCATGGTCGATGTCGCCGATGAGGCCAAGCGCGGCACGGCCACGCTTGATGATCGGGCCCGAACCGGTGATTGCGTCGAAGGCGAGATAGGGCGGAGCGGAAGACCCTATCGCGCCGGTGCGCACAAACGAGAAATCGGAAATGATGTTCTCGGCGTACGAACCACCGGTGACCCCCAAAAACCCGATGTGGGCACCGTTGGCATTCTTCATAATCGAAGGCAGGTCGATATTTGGAATGATCGTGGTATTGGTGCCGACGCCGGACTGGACGGCGGTCACCGTGATGGCGTGGGCCGTGTCGTCGTAGTCGACGATAAAATCGGCGGGAACGCAGTTCGTCAGGGTCACGGGCGCGATATCATCGGTCATGACGGTCGTGATGCCGTTGGTGCTGACCTTGAGACGGGTGGAGTGGATGGTGCCGTCGTAGTAGCGCCACTGAACGGCGAGTCCGGAAGCGGGAGCACTGTTGAGAGAGGAGTATCGGTCGCTTTCGTTCTGGAGAACGAAACAGAAATAGTCGGCAGGAACGGGACTGGCGAGACCGATATCGAAATGGAATCGGGCGGTCCAGGAACCGGTGACGGGATAACGGTTGATCGTGAAAACGGAACCGGGCCCTTTGCTGGCGACGTTGGTGCTGGTGGCGACGGCACCGTTCTCTTTCCAATAGGCGGTCCCGTTGATCTTCCAGAGACTTCGCGCCGTAAGCGGCGGCGGCATGTCCTCGACGGGCGCCGAGACGTCAAGAACCGAATCTGCGGCGTGGGAGAGCGTCCCAAGGATGTAGCCGTTCTGACGCGCGGTCGTATTGAGAACGGCGGTCAGGGTCTCGCCGGACGCCAGCGCGGTCGATCCGCCGAGACGCATCGCCGTACGGGCGGGTGTACCGGCATCGAAGGTAAACGCGGAGAAGGTGTGCATGCCGGGTTGACTGTCGGAACCGGTCGACGCGGTGAGTCCGACATAGGCATCGGTCGTCCCGAGGACAGCCGCGAGATCCACGGGGACGGTGTAGGTGTCTTCGGTACCGCAGGCTTTCATGCGAACGGTGAGAGTCCCGGCCCCGTCATAGGCCACAATGATGTGGGCCGGCGCAAACCGGATGTCGGGAATTGCGCTGATGGCCGTTCCCGCCCATACGCCGTTGGTGCCGAGACGCAAATACTTGCGGTAGACATCGAAACCCAACGCGACGGAGTTGGTGATGCCGGCGGCACCGGTGCCGGCGTATCCGAGGTTCGAGCCGGAGGAGCCTTTCACAGAGACGCCGCGCGCGTCGTTTTGGAGGACAAGCGCGAATCCGTCGGCGGGGTTCGATGAGGTACTGTAGAGCCGCCAAGTGAATTCAGCGGTCCAAGAGGAAGTGAGGCCGCGCTTACGGTTGAGAAAAACGGAACCGATCTCGCCGCTCAGGTCACGCGTGAGCAAGATAAGGCCGTCCCGTCGGCGCATGGCGGAGCTGTTGAACGTCCATCGTTCCGTGGCGTGGGTAAACGTGTTGGGACGCAAATCGAGTATCGGAAAGCCGGACCCGGAGTCCAACGTATATCCAAGAAGCGCATTGACGCCCGACACCTCAGCCGTGGTGCCGGACGCGAAAGTATAGGATGGCATCGCCGGAACATTGGTGTAGGCGTAGTTGGCGGACAAGGCGAGGGTCCCTTCGGAAACCGTGAGCGGCACTCTCAGGGGCGATCCGAGGGCGAGCGTGCCTGCACCGATCTTAGTGACCATACCGCCGGGGCCGGCCGGATCGGGCAGCAACGCGTTGTCGAGCCAAACGCGACTGTCGGTCTGGATGATCAGACCATTGGCCCCAACAAGCAGGTTGGTATGGTTGATCAGCCAATCGGCGATGCGCTGCGGGGTGCGTTGCTTGAGCGTCGCGCCATCGAAACGCACAAGACCGGGCAGAAGCGTCGACGACGACATAAAGGCATTGGTCTGCGTATGGTCGAGGGCAAGAACGCTGTTGCCCTTATAGGTGAGCTTGCCGCCTTGATTGACGCGCAGAAGGTAGGTGCTGTTGGTACTGGCACCGTCGAAAGTCACCGTCATATCCACAGCCGCGCCCGCTGCCTGCGCGACCTGCATGCCATAGCGATGGTCGGTCTGCTGATTACAAATCATGGAGGAACAGTTGCCGACGTCCACTCGGCCCGTGACATAGCTGTCTTCGCCTAAAAGGAAATTCTGCGTTGCCTGAACAAACGAGTTGGAGACCGACAAGACGGGACGGCAACGGTGATTGGCTTGGCCGTTGGGGTTATCCATACAGAGGCCGCTGCCTTCAAAGAAAACAACCGAGTCGCGAATGTGGAGACTGGGACTTTGGGGAGAGGCCGTTGTCCCGGTGCCGCGGCCGATGGTCAGCCACGCACTCAAAAAACGCGTCACGCCGCCGATGATGTCCATGCGGGGTGAAGCGAGGGTCTTGCAGCCGATCCAGCCGGAACTGGAGTAAATGACATTGGTCTGACCGGGCGCGCCAATGATCATCCGGCCCTTTTCGACCGTGAAGGCGGCGTAGTCGTTGGTCGAGGCGACACCGTTGACATCGTATGTGTAGATACCGGTCTCTCTGTTCGCCAGCTTGCTCTTGTTGAATTCCTGATAACCGGGATACGTGTAGGCCACGGTGCCTTCGCCGGTCTTTATGAATGAGCCGCCGGGAGCTTCAACCTTACCCGCGACGGTCAGTGTCGTATCCGCATTAACCACATCCAGAACAGCCGCCCGATTGGTCGCGATGCCGGGCAGAAGCGTGTAGCCGCGCGTCATGATCGCCGATGGGCCGGTGTACCGGAATGTACCCTCACCCAGAACAAGATTCGAGGGAACGGTCGAACTTTCGCCGAGCGCATCGACCGAAGCGACCTCCAAAATGCCGGTCTTATGGATCGTCGCGCCCGTGTAGGCATTCGCCGCATTCCCAAGCACCACTCGCCCGCCGTACATCGTGATGCCTCCGGGACCGGAAAGCGCGCCGTTGATCGTCAGCGTCTGCCCTGAAGCGACCTCCAGCCTGATGTCGCCGGAAAGCACGAGCGGCAACGCCGTCGCATGGCTTCCCGACAATACGGAGATAAAACCCGCGCTGTCCAGCGTGAGCGTGTTCCCCGCGAAGGTAAAACCGGTGCCGGATATTTGCAGACCGAGCAGCGTCAGGTCCGTCATGTCATTCGTGACCGCGCCCGCCCCGGCGGTGAAAAAAGCGGTCGCGCCCGTTCCCGCCGCAGGCGTGCCGTCCTGCCAATTGCCGACCGCGCTCCAATCCCCGCCGTCAGGCGCAGTCCATGTGCCGTCGGAAGCGCAGAGAACACCGATCGTGAAATGTGAGGCCAAAAACAAGACCATCCGTTTCGCATTCAATTTTGATCTCCTTTTTTCGCCAAACAAAATGCCGCAGACGGTGTTCATGCCGTTTAACGCATTGCGGAAAACGCGAGACTCCTTTTGTAATCGTACCCGTCTTTATTTTAAATACAGCAGCGTCCCCACCGGCGGATACGTGATCACCAGCGTACCTGGACCCGTGATCCAGGCGACCTTCGCGGCCGTATATACTCCGCCGGACACAGGCTCGCCATCCACATAGAGCGCGTGCGCAAACTGCTTCCCTGCAAAGGCCAGATTCAAGGTTGCGCCGGTCGTGACGTGAAGATCCGTACCCTTGGGCAGCAGCGCGCCGTCCAACGCAAGTGTGCCTGATGAGAGGAACGTATCGCCGGAGTATACCGCAACAGGACCGGAGAGCGTCAAAATCCCTTTTCCGGTTTTTGTCACGGTTGCACCGCCCGTGAGGTTTGTAACCGCCAGAGTCACGCCCGCCCCCACATCGAAGGTCGCATCGCCCGCAAGCGCCGCCTGCGCGACCGACAGCGAACCGCCGTTGGCGTTGGCCGATTCAAGTCCGAGGACGGCGCCGTCCCCCACCTGCGCCACGCCGATGGCAAACGCCGCATCCGGCACAACGGTCGCAAGCGAGACGGTATTGGTCGACTGCGCGGACAGGATAGCGGTTCCGAGACAAGCCGAGACCGGCAACGGGGTGATCGGCGTATCAAGTGCGAAGCGAAAATCCTTCACGCGTGCCTCACAGTATTCGCCGCCGCTACCGCCGCCGAAACCGATATAGGCCAGGTCATCGCCCACCTGCGCGGCGATATCGACGTTTATGATCGTCGTCGAAAACACGTTCGTTCCTTGAGACATCATAAGCGACAATGTCTTCGCCTCCGGGTCATGGCGGATCACCATGTCGGTCTCGGCGTTCAGGGTGGCAAGGCTGATCGGCATGTGGCTAACCCGTGTGGAGGAAACCCATGAGCCATTCTGCCCGTATTCAACCGTGTTGCTCATGCTGTTCCGATAGAAGTTCCAGCGTAGAGCAATGCTCTTGGCGATACCCTCGTAACCGGAGCCGCTCGCGATATTGCCCAAGGCGGCGACACCTCGCGCATCATTGTGCATGAAGAACGAGAAACCGTCCGCAGGTGTTCCAGACCGCGCACCCATGAAAAAGGTGAAACGGGCTGTCCACGCCTGCGACACCACATGCCGCTTAGCGGTAACACCCGCACCGGCTTGGGAGCCGTAATTCGGCATGGTCTGTAAGGCTCCGCCCGACGCCCACGAGGCCTTGGCGCTCAGATAGAAATCATCGCCCAGCGTGACCGGTTCACAGACGGTCTTTCGCAGCACCAAGCCGCCTTCGTCGAGGCGGACGACCGCATTCGTGAACGGGTTGTCAGGACCATCCTGAAGGCCGAGGGCCGCATTGCCGCGCTTAACTAGCGTACCGCTGCCGCTGACGGTTCCGAAGGCGAGGTAGCCGCGTTGCCATGAAGTGTCTGCGACTGCCTCGCCGCCGCCCACGAAAGAAAAATCGCTCACGATATTCTCGGCGTAAGATCCCCCCGTCGCAACCCCAAATCCAAGATAGGCGGAAGTCGTCCCGACGATCGCCGCCATATTGACACCCGTGAAGCTGTTGGTATAGGACCCCGCCGCCTGCTCGGTGATGACCGTCACCGTCTGATTCGACACGTCATAGGCGACCGTCATCTCGGCGTGTTGCTTGTTAATCAGACTGACGGGCGCGATGTTCATGGTGTCGACCTTCGACACGCCGTTGGTGTACATTTTCACCGATGTGGTAAAAACCGAGCCTTCGTAATAACGCCACATGATTGCAAAACCGGGATTCGGCGTATGAGAACCAGTGCCAGGCGAAACGCCTTGGACCATAAATGTGATATAATCCGCCGGTTGCGCCGAAGTATCGCCAATGTCATAACCAAACCGCGCCGTCCATGAACCCGACACCGGATAACGATTGGTGGTAAAGGCCGTACCGCTACTCCACGTTCCGTTGGATGAGACCGCCAACCGCCCATCCGGCTTCCATTTCGTTTTACCGTTCAATTGCCACATGCCTTGGTCAACCAGCGTCGGAGCGGGCGGTGTCGCGACGATACGGGCGGGCTGCCGGATGTCGAGCACGCTCCCGTCGGCATAAGAGAATTCGCCGAGACCGAAACCGTTCTGGGCCGGAGCCGGATTGAGCGTCACGCCAAGCGTCTGACTCGCCGCCAAAGCGAGTTTACCGCCATACTGGCCATAGGCTTTATCTATATCGGACGTGATCAACGCAATGTCGTCGACCCAATGCTGTTCGAAGCGGCTCGAGCTGTTCCCCGCCGTAAAGCCGACATACGCTAACGTGCTGCCGACCACGCTTTGCAGGTTGATGTCATACGTAAAACATCTCGTCTGTATGTTCTTGCGCGTTAATACGCAGGCAACCGTTCCAACGCCATCGTAGGTGACGGCCACCCGCGTCTTATCGGTATCGGCGCCCAATTCCGGCAGAAGAGATGAAAGGTCATAGACCTGCGCCACAAAGACACCGTTGGTTCCAAAACGCAATCTGCGGTTGGTGATATCCAAAGCCACCGCAAACGAGTTGGTGATTTGCCGCGCTGCGCCCGCATAACCGAAACCCGTATAGTTCGTGCTGTATGCCGAGACGCCGCGAGCGTCGTTCTGAATCACGAAACAGACGCCGTCACCTTGGTTGCCCAACGTTCGGCCGGATACCGCCGCCACCGAGAACGCGATACCCCAGGCATTGGTTACACTGACCGGACGCGTCATGAAAGCCGACCCCACCTTGTTCCCAGAAGGAAAGGCAAGCTGAAGGATACCGTCGCTGCGTCGGATCGCCGAGCTGTTGACCTGCCATAATTCAGCGCGGGCGGCCAGGTCGGGAATCGTCAATTCGAATTGATTCGGCCCTGTCAGTGAGAGCGTATCCGCGTCGGCCGCATGCGGTACAGCCAGTTCAAGTTCCGCTCCGGCCGCGAGCGCGATGGTTTTGGCGATCTTATTGGTGGTGAGATGACCGCCCATCAGACTCAGCCGTCCGGCATTGACGTCGATCGGCATCTCGGTGTTGTAAAGCGCGAGCGTCCCCGCCCCGGTTTTGGTGAGAATGCCGCCGGGGCTGGCGGGATTGGTCACCGGTGATGTCCCGAGATAGGCGAATTGGTTTGCGGGCACGTAAGCGGTCAGACCACCGGCTCCGACGGACAACGCGGTCGTGCTTTGAAACCACTCGCTGGGCTGGTTGAGCGGGGCGTAGGTGGTCAGCGTCGCCTGGTCGAAATAAACCGTGCCGTTGTTGACAGTCTCGGTGGACCGCACGCCGATCGTCGCGCCGTTGGTCACCGAAAGCACCGCGTTCTTGCGAACCGCCAGTTTGGCGAAATACGCTTCAGTCCCACTGCCGGAAAGACCCATCGTGGCGTAGAGCCCGTCCAAATTCCACGTGTTCAGCGCAAATCCGCTGGGCACGCCTTCGCAAATTAACTTTCCGCCGGTTATATTGACGCTGGGACTGGCATAAGCGGTTTCGCCGATATAGCAATCGCCCGCACTGACGATCTCTCCGCCGCTCTGGTTCAAAACGGGATAGCATTTATAATTAGGCATTCCCGCGCCATATCCCATCACGAACCCTTTCACCTCGAGCCGTCCGCCGGTGACCGTCACACTTGGGGCATAGGGTGTCGTCGTGTTGCCGTTGCCGCGGCTGATGGAACACCAAGAGTCTGGGATTTGCACAACGCCGGCATTCAGTTCCATATGCCCGGCCGCAGCATACCGCACACCGATCGTCGCCGAACCGATCAGCCGGTTCGTCTGGCCGAGCGCGTTGAAAACGACCTTTCCTTCTGCGATGGTGAAATCATGGTAACCAAGCACCCCCGCCCCGCCGTTGACGGTATCGAGTGTGAGATTGGCGTCGCTCGTGACGCCGCTGCCGCCGCGGTTCATGATCTGATAGCCCGGATAGGTATAGGTGACGGTTCCCGAACCCACCTTGACGAACCGCCCGCCGCCGACCGAAGGCGCGTCCACTTTACCCGAAACCGTGATGTTCGTGGCTATTTCGAACACCGTGGAGGCATTCGCGCCACCGTTGTAAACCGTATAACCCTGCGTAAGTTCGGCGGGGTCGGCCCCGTGTAGCGAAAGGTTCCCTTGCCCAAAAGGACCGGCGAAGTGCTGCTGCCCAATGCCGAAATGGAAGCCACCTCCAGCAGGCCGGTTTGGAGAACCGTCTGTCCGCTGTAACTGTTGGCCGCATTGCCGAGCACCACGCGGCCGCCGTTGAGCGTCACCCCGCCTGTACCGGAAACCGCGCCGTTCACGGTCAGGGTTTGGCTCAACGCCGCTGTTAAAGCCGTGCTGCCGGATAATACCAGAGGCATATCAAGCGTGTGGCTGCCGCTCAGAACCGTAATAAAACCCGCGCTGTCCAGCGTGAGCGTGTTCCCCGCGAAGGTGAAACCGGTGCCGGATATTTGCAGACCGAGCAGCGTCAGGTCCGTCATGTCATTCGTGACCGCGCCCGCCCCGGCGGTGAAAAAAGCGGTCGAGCCCGTGCCCGTCGCGGGCGTGTTGTCCTGCCAATTGCCGACCGCGCTCCAATCCCCGCCGTCAGGCGCAGTCCATGTACCGCTGGCCGCACAAAGAGAACAGGCCGCAAAGTTTGTCATCACCCGCAAAACAACATTAAAACTTTTCACGGTCGAACTCCTTTCTCAACAACGGAACAACGAGATAAAATGATCTTAAGTATAAAACGAAGAAGGGCCGATTGCCTAGGGAAAAACCTATCGGCAGAGCCCTTCAAACAAAAAAAAGAACGGCCCTCCCGCTTCAAGGACTGGCCGTTCACGGAACCGATGTGGCTCGTATGCGCGATTATGCGCGACCCTTGGATTTGAGGAAGTCGATGCATCCGCGGATCTTTTCCAACGTGTTCGCATCCGCTTCGCTCTCAACGATATACCATTCGGTCACATCCGCCTCTGCGGTCGCAAAAACGTCATCCCACTTCACGCCCTGTTTGCCTTCGGGCACCTGACCCAAAATGCCGGGGCCAGGATAGATCTCCTTTGCATGCATCGTACGCGTACGGTTCGGGAACTTTTTGAGCCAAGCGACCGGGTCTTCACCGGCCGAAGCCACATGTCCGACATCCATCTGCGAGCAGACCGCCGGCGACGCATTGCTGTAGAAGATTTCCCATTTGCAGACGCCATCGAACTTGTCTTTGAACTCATGCTGGTGGTTATGGTAACCCACATACATGCCCGAGGCTTTGGCCGTGACCGCGGCAGCCGAGAAAAGCTTCGCCATATTCAGCCAATCCTCTTTGGTCTGCGCTTTCATTCCCGGAACCATCAGATACTTGTTGCCGATCGTCTGGTTGAATTCGATCGTCTTCGCGATGTTCTCCGGCTTACTCGTGTCCACGCCGGTGTGGGTACCGCAAGCGACCAAGCCGTTATCGTCCAACATCTTCCGAAGCTCCGCGGCACTCTTGCCATAGTAGCCGGCAAACTCCACGCCCGCATAGCCCATTTCTTTGATGGCCTTAAGCGTGCCGACGAGATCCTTACCGCAAAGTCCACGCACGGAGTAAAGCTGCACACCGACCTGAATCTTGCGTTTCTGACCGACCATTGCGCCTGCCTGTCCCAACAAGGGCGAAGCCGCCACCGTTAATCCGGCTGCGCCGGCTTTGAGAAAATTACGACGAGAAAACTGCATCATGTGAAAAACCCCTTCTTTATGCGTTATGATGCTCCACCCCGGAACACATAATGGGAAAGCATTATGTCAAAAAAGGACCAACCCCTGCAAGCCCTGTTCGTCTCGCGTCTTTTTCTTTCGGCACCCTTTTCGGAGCGCGCGCGAAAAGAGTCAAAAAAACCGCACGGTTCCCCTCATGACGCCCCGGACATCATGCGTTTGTCGGACATCCTTTTTCTTGCGTTTAACCTTCGGGACGCTGCGACAAGCGGCATTCCCCGCGGCACACACGGTCACGGAATCCCGCCGGAGGGGTCCCGTGCGTCTTTTTAAAGAGTGTGGTAAAGGCCTGCACGCTACCGCTTCCGGTTCGGGTCGCAATATCCGCCACGCACATTTCCGTCTCAGTCAGTAGCCGTTTGGCCAGTTCCATTCTGCGCGCGCGAAACTCTTGGGCCGGACCGCGCCCAAACGTCGAGCGAAACCTTTGTTCCAAGGAGCGCCGCGAAACACCCGTGCGCCGGGCCACTTCGGCCACGCTGAGATTCTGCGACAAATTCCGAAGCGCCACGCCCATCGCACGCGACACCACGTCATCCGCCGAAGAAAACCGAGCTGTTGAACCGCGCACAATCAAATCGGTCGGCGCAATCCGTTCACGCACGAGGGTCTGATCGCCCGCCAACAGCCGGGCAAGCCGGGCGGCGGCCTTTTGACCGATCACCCGCGCAGGCAACACCACGGAGGTGAGATCCAGACCCGACAGCACACGATCGGCCAGTGAATCTCCGACCCCTGCCAGAACCGCGACCAGCGGCGGCATCGAGACCTCGCTGCCGGGTCTGCAGAGTTCCCAGAAACGGCGGGCCAGTGAATCGCTGGTGCAAAACACCGCCGTCTCCGCACGCAGTTCTGAAAGCCACGTCTGCCAGCCGGACTCATGCCGGAAAGTACCCTCTGCCGACGGTTCCGACACCGCCACGCCCTGTTCCCGCATAAAGCGAAGAAAACCTTCGCGCCGAATCTGCGAGGCGCAGGTCGCCCGCTCCGAAATGACGCCCGCATGGAGATATCCTAATTCGCAGAAGTGGCGCGCCACCAGCCGACCGGCCGCCGCGTCGTCCGGGACCACAGAACAAACCCGCTCGATCTGCGACAGGTTCGCGGTATTAACCACTGGCAAGGCGGACGGAAAACGGCTTTCGATCCAATGGTCACTGATGAAGGCTCCGATTACGCCCTGCAGCTCCTCCGCACGCACCAACCGCGTGAGCAGCCCCTCCTGAGCATACGGAATAGGCAAAACTCGCCAGTCTGGACGACCGCGCGCCTCGTCGCGGACCCCGTCCAAGACACCGACCCCATAATCGAAATCGGCATCCAGAAGCACACCGATAGTCACCTGTTTCATGACAAAACCATACCGTTAATGCGCATTTTCGTAAATATCTTTTTCGTAAATACGAAATAGACGGGCAATCTCCTTATGATAAGCTGTTTTCATTGTGGCAACCAGAAACGACGCGAGATCTCCCGACTCGCCCCCCGCTGAGGAGTAACACATGAAACGCGCATTCATCACCGGTATCACGGGCCAAGACGGTTCCTATCTCACCGAATTGCTGCTTGAGAAAGGTTACGAGGTTCACGGCATGATTCGCCGATCCTCCAGTTTCAACACGCAGCGCATCGACCATCTTTATCAGGATCCTCACATTCTGGGAACAAAGCTCTTCCTGCATTATGGCGATCTGTCCGACGCCGGTCGGCTCACAAAAATGATCTATGAAATCAATCCGGACGAAGTCTACCATCTCGGCGCGCAGAGTCACGTGCGGGTTTCTTTCGACGTGCCGGAATACACCGGTGACATTGTCGCGCTCGGCACCATCCGTTTGCTTGAAGCCCTGCGCGAAACCGGCATCGGCAAGAAGGCGCGTTTTTATCAGGCATCCTCGTCCGAACTGTACGGCAAGATCCATGAGATACCCCAGCGGGAGACGACGCCGTTTCACCCGCGTTCGCCCTACGGCGTCGCGAAATTATACGGATATTGGGCGACGGTCAACTATCGGGAGGCGTACGATATGCACGCCAGCAACGGCATTCTTTTCAACCACGAATCGCCGCGCCGCGGTCCTACCTTTGTCACCCGCAAGATCACGCTGGCGGCAGCCCGCATCAAGATGGGGCTCCAGAACGCGCTCTATCTCGGCAACGTCGAGGCACGGCGCGATTGGGGTTTCGCGGGAGACTATGTCGAGGGCATGTGGCGGATCGTGCAACAGGACAAGCCCGACGATTATGTTCTCGCCACCGGCGAGGCACACAGTGTCGGCGAGTTCTGCGAGGAGACGTTCGCGCTGCTCGACCTCGATTGGAAAGCCTTCGTCAAGCACGACGGACGATACGAGCGCCCGAGCGAGGTGGACTTGCTTTTAGGCGATTCCGCCAAGGCTAAACGCTTATTGGGCTGGACCCCGAAGGTGACGTTTAAGGAACTGGTGCGCATGATGGTGGAAGCCGACCTGCGCGTGGCACGCCAAGAGCTCGCCGTGCAACAGGCGGGCGGCGTGTTGGAAAACGCGGAATAACGTTAAAGGCACGGCGCGCCGTGCCTCTGCCGGAGACAGACCGATGCATTTTCACAAGATCTACGTGGCCGGACACCGAGGCATGGTCGGCGCAGCCGTCATGCATGAAATCGCCAATCTAGACTTGCCGCCGCCCATCACCGCCACGCACGCTGAGCTGGATCTCACCGATCAGTCGGCCGCGCGTGCTTTCATTTCCCGTCACAAGCCCGACTGCATCATCGTCGCGGCTGCGCGTGTCGGCGGGATCGAAGCCAACCGGTCCGCGCTCGGAGCCTTCCTGTACGAAAACGTGATGATCGCCGCGAACGTCATCCACGCCGCATATGAGGCGCGTGTGCCGCGTCTGCTTTTTCTGGGCAGCTCCTGCATCTATCCGCGCCTCGCGCCGCAGCCGATCCCTGAAGAGGCCTTGCTTACGGGTTCGCTCGAACCCACGAACGAGGGATACGCGCTAGCCAAAATCGCGGGCCTTAAACTCTGCCAATATTACCGGCGGCAGTATGGTCTGCTTTATCATGCCGCCATGCCGACCAACCTCTACGGCCCCGGCGACAATTACCACCCGGAACATTCACATGTATTGCCCGCCCTGATCCGTAAGTTCGAGACGGCCCGCGTCACCGGCGCTCGGGAAGTTACGCTCTGGGGCACAGGCACGCCGCGCCGCGAGTTTCTGCATGTGGACGACTTGGCGCGCGCACTGTTCTTCCTGTTGCGGCTCGACAACCCGCCGGACTGGGTCAATATCGGATCAGGCGAGGACCTCACGATCCGCGAGCTCGCCGAACAGGTGCGTGAAGCGGTCGGGACGGAGGCCGAGCTGCGCTTCGACCCTTCCAAGCCCGACGGTCCGCCGCGCAAGCTCTGCGACACCACGCTCATCCGAAGCCTCGGCTGGCGCCCCGAGGTTCCCCTCCCGGAAGGCCTGCGCCGCACCGTGGCGGAATACCGTTGCGAAGTCGCCTCCGGTCACTTACGGTCTTAACGCCTGATTCAAGAGGCACCCCATGCTTGGGGAGTGTACCCCGTTAAATACAAAAGAAAACGTGGCTCGGCTCGACATTACAGACTCATGGCCTTTTGAATAATCTTTAAATTGTCTTCCGCTATTTTACACTTTTCACGCGTTATTTTTACGACAGGCCCTCCGATCTTTTCCAGATCTTTCAGCTTTTTCTGACACTGCGCGAATGCGTTCTCGGCCAATTTGACATACTCCGGACTCGGTTTAAAACCGCTCTTCACCGCTTCGGCCAATTCATTGATGGGTGTATCATTAAACGCCGATGGATCCAACTCGTAAAAATAAACAGAAGCATCCTTTGCTTTCTTCAAGATGTTTTCTTGCTCGGCCGTTAATATCCCTTTCTTTTCAAGCATATCCTTTGTCTGCTTGTCAAACCGTTGCAGAACCCACTCGGGGATCTTAGGCGAATCCGGCAGAACCAACTCCGTTGCCGCCTGCTTAAACGGCAATTGCAGACACAACTGTTTAAAACACTCATCACGACAGGCATCGGCATATTTGCTTGTAATCCGCTTATATTCAGCAACCACACTCGCCTCGAGATTTCTTTTCTTTTCTTGATGCCCCACATCCTCAAGCTGACCGCCGACAGACAAATGCGCAGCCGAGACATCATACTGTTGTGCCCGATAGGCTTGCTCTGCATCCAACAGCCCCTGTAGAGCGACGGTTGGGACCCAAACACCGCCTTTGACACGAACCTGCTGATCTCCCGCTTTCAGGACAATCTTTTGAACCTGCGTTTGATAATCCGCCCGCGAGAGAGTCAATGTATAAAGTCCGGGAGCCAACGTGCATCGACCGAACTGATTCATGACCGTCTTCCCGTTATCATCCACCAAAAGCGGTTTGATGAACGGCAACACACCCAAAGTCTCCCCAACAAGTTCCAAGGAAAGCGGTGCCATGACAAACGGTTTCACAGAAACCTTCTGACCGCCGCCCGCCGTCCAATTGACACCCAGAAACTGATCCTCATACCCCGGAACCCGTGCCGCAAGAGATGCAGGCTTGGCCGCTAATCGCAAATCCCGCCGTCCGCCGACGGCCAACACCTCATCTTTGCCGTTGACCAACACGGAGGAAACCAGCCCGCTCTCATTCTCCAACCGCAGAATAAAGACGGCCCGGGCGGTTGCCACCCGTTTCTCCAGCGACTCCGACACGGCGGTACCCAGCAGGTTCACAACGGCAGAGGCCCCCAGCACGCCGGCCGCTTCCGACAAACGGGCCTGGCGTGAAGCTAACGGATCGTCCACGCAGGCGACCGTCACCACCCAGTTCGACAACACGCTGGCGAACTCATTTCCAGCCGCCACAACCTGCGGCAAACCGGCAATATTCTTTTCGGGACAGGGCCAAACGAATTTCGCGAAACCGTCTGTTTTATTATTTCCAAGTTCCGTCTTTAGAGCCGACAGCGAGGCGACCAACGCTGCGGCTTTCCCCTGCTGATCGCGCTTATCCTTAATTTGATCAAAATGTCCAACCACGCCTTTGACCAACACCTCCCAGTCCTGCCGATGTTTGGGGTCCACAAGCCCAATCCGCATATCGTTTGTATAAGCACTTGCTCTTACCCACTCTTTGTCGCGAACCCAAGCCCGCAGATTATTCAGCCTCGTCAACGCTTCGCCCGCTTGCCAAGCCCGCGCTTCGGGAACAGCCACCAGACAGCCCTTTACCGGTTCGACAGCCAACGCTTTTGGGCCCTGCCGCTCATAATCGTTACGCAAGAATCGGACCCACACTTGACCAGGCTCAACCTTTACGGCCGGCGTCCAAACCTGCCAGTGCTCATTGTCCACAGACCACTCGGTCACAACAGCCGGATCCAACAACGCACCTTGTGCCAAGGTGATAGGCACCGCCTGAGTCAAAGCACCGATCCGCTGCGCCAATTGTTCCGCAACAGCGCGAGCCTCTTCTGTGTTTAGGCTAAACTTCTGAGCGGCATCGATCGCCGTACGCAAGGCCGTTTGCTCCGGTCTGATTTTTTTAACATCCTCCGCGTTCAACCGGTTCTTCGCGCTTTCTATCGCTTTTTCAAGTGCCGTCAAAGCAAACGCCTTCTGTTCGATTGTGGTCTTCTCAACCTCTAGCCGTTTCTTACACGCGACCTCTTCAGAAGTCAGTTTTTCTTCATCCGCACGTTTTCTCGGAACATCAAGCTCTTTCCATTTCGCATGAAATCCATGACCAACTTCTAATTTGTCCGAGCGATACGCTTGAAACGACTGGTCAAACAAATGTTGAGCGACACGTTCTAGACACGCCGTCCGCGCCTTGGCGATTTGACCGACGGCCGCTTGATCAGGTTCTCTACCAGCCCCTTTCAATTGATCGAGCCACACGTCGCGTTGCTTATCTCCTGTTTCAGGGTCATCCCCTTGATAGGCCTGGCATGACTGATCGAACAGGGAACGCGCCCTCGCTACGATACAGGCCGTCCGTGCCGCCGCCAACTCTGATAATTCAGACGGCTTCGGTTTATTATCGTGCTCCTCCACTAGCTTTAACCATGTATGCTGCTGCTCATCCCCTTTTTCCAACCTTAAAGCCGCATATTCGCCCAACGCCGCCTCTTTATAACTATCGACCAGTCCCACTTGCAGTGTTTGAATCTCCCACAGATCTCTACTCGCTTTTTCGCTTTCGAGGAAGACTGCCCACTGTTTCCAAGTGCGGAACTTATTGTCCCCCTCTTCCATATTATGTGCGCGATAGGCTTCGATCACCGCCGCCTTGGCCTTTTCCGCCTGAACAACGAAATCCTTTTTAACATTTTCAATGAGCTCATCATATCCGTCCTTCAGCGCGCGCAAACCCTCATTCGGTTTAACATTCGCCTTTCTAGGCGGTTTTAAAAATGTTCCGAAAGAAGATTCCAGGTCCTGTTCCATCTTGAACTTCGCCGTCGCAATCTGATTCGTGATCTGGATATATTTATCCGGCGAAAGGCCTTCTGACCGAAGACGCTTTATCCCGTCGAGCGCCACCCAACACTGAGCCGTTTTCTGTTAAATCGGATCGCATGAATGCTGTCCGCAGACGACTTTATCGCGTTATTTGTCACCTGCAAGACATCGGCGCGATACAACCAGCCCGCCCATCCCGCCGCAACAAGAATCGCTAAAACGAACAGCCCGACAGCCAGCTTTTTTAACGCTTGCCAAAACATCGGAGGCAAGACCATACGCTTGTGTTCGGCCCGTTTCCGGGCTGTTTTTGCAATAAGCAGTTCTTTAAGATCCTGCGGCGCGATTTGTGTGCCCAGCGTTACGTCTGCGGGCAGGGTTTCACCATCCGCAACGGGATCATCATGGGGCCTCGTTTCCCGTCGGGAATGAACGCGACCGTCGCCAACGTGGCAGGCTCTTGCTCCGCGAGATCGTCGTTATCCCGCACCGACGCACGGTCAGGCGTCGGTGCCGGCACATGCGGACTGGACAACACCTCTAAATCCTTGATCGGCACTTTCTGAGAGGAAGGCTCGTGATCCGCTTGCGGTATTGCTTGGCTCTCCGCCGCATCAGGGAAAAGAAGCGCTTTTAATGCGGCCGCAACTTGATTGGCATCCTGTTCACGGCGCGAGACATCGGGGTCCGTCATCTTGATCAATAACCGGCCTAGCATCGGATTTTCAAGAACCACCGGCTGATCGAATGTCGGACTCGGCTTATCTTTAGCCCGCTGCAGAAAAGTTGGAACGGCCGCATCTCCCAAAGGCAAACGAGGAAAAGCCGTCTTACCGGTTAAAGCCTCGTAGAAACAAAGCCCAAGCGCGTAAATATCCATTCCCGCATCACCGCGCGAATCGCCGAAGGCGACCTCCGGCGGCATATAGTCCAGCGTGCCGGGGACCTGTCCGTGGGTCAAAGACCCGTGGGCATCACGTGCGATACCCAGATCCATAATGCAGGCCGCCTCGGGATGGCCCTGGGGCAAATAGAGGTTGGAGGGTTTTATGTCGCGATGGTACACCGCAGCACGGTGCATAATCGCCAACCCCTCAGAATATCTTATGAAGGCCTGAACGGCCTCGTCGAACGCAAGGCCTTGCCGGTTTTTACGCAATCGGTCACGCAATGAACTTCCCGGCATATCAGGAAGCATATCCATGACCAGAAAGCCTTCTACGGAACCGGTTTGATTCGTGGTGAAGAAATCGACAAACTGGACAAAACGCGAATCTGAAAGACGCTTCAGCAGTTTTGCTTCACGGATAAACCGATCCGCATAGGCACCCTTCATCAGATGTTTGACGGCAACCAGACGTCCGTTATTTACATGACGGGCCTTAAAGACCTCACCGAAACCGCCGCTGCCGATAAACTGAAGTATTTGGTATTGCTCCTGCCCGTTCAAGATTTCGTGAGGTTTTGCATCCTTCATGGCCTCACGAAATTCCTCAAACGTCTGAAAACGCTCGTTCCGATTCGGCGACAACCCTTTGCTAAGCACTTTTTCGAGATGGGCCACAAGCCGCCGAATTCGCGAACTGATTCTGATGGCCCCTTCAGCAGAGGCACCCTCTCCTCGATTCCAACGGCTATGAAAAACAAACGTGGCTTGCTGTAGATTTCCAACGACACGCTCATACGGCGTCTTACCACAAAGAGCCTCGTGCAAACAGACGGCCAAACTGAAAACGTCTGAACACTCGTCCCCGTGAAAATCCGGCTCAATAAAATCCGGTGCCATGTAATCAAACGTGCCGCGCAAATTGCCCTGTGAAGAAACGGTCAGCGTCCCCCCCTCTTGTCGTGCGATCTCAAAATCGATCAATTTGACCGTACCGTCTTCACAAACAAAAATATTTCCCGGCTTGATATCGCGATGAATGATTCCCCGCTGGGCCGCATAGCTCAAACCCGACAAGGCATCCCGAATCCGTTGTAACGCAACATCCGCATCGAGCCCATGTGGCGTTTGCTCGATGCTCTCTTTGAGCGTACATCCGCGCAGAAACTCCATGACAACCACATGAAGATCATTAAAGGAACCGGCCTCGGAAAAACAGCCGAAATACCTTACGATGTTGGGATGACGAATGGACGCCAACAATTCGGTCCGTTTCTCCAAACGCTTCAACAACTGGCCATCGGCATCTTGAACCGGCATCACTTTCAACGCAACCGATGCCCCGATAGCGACATCTGCAAAACAGGGTTCCACACAAGAGGCGACATAAATACGCCCCTGATCACCGCCAGCGCCGGGGAGTTCACGGGTGATTTCGAACCCGCCTATTCGTTTGTTAGTAGATTCTCTCATACTGTTATTTACGAGACGCGCTGGTTCTCTCCCAAAGATTCCGCAAGGTCTTGATCTTGTTTGAAGACTCCCTGGCCAAAGCAACAAGCGCCAATTGGGTTGTACTGTCCGTCAGCACTTTAGAACCCGAACAAACATCTATAAAGCCTTGCCATGTTTCATATGTTTCTTTGGCATTCTTGGCTTCATCCGCACACAGAGGATTCCTTTCGAGCATTTGCACTTTCGCGTTCCATTCATCTGCCGAAAACTGTATCGACGCAGCCACATTCGCCAACGCCCCTACAAACCTTTGAACGATAAGCCGGTCAGCCTGTGTTGATAAAAGCGCAGATGAAACGGGGTGCCCAGTTTGAACGGTCTTCGCATCAGCCAAAGCAACCAGCTGTCGTGAACTTTCCAAAAGACCGTTCCGAAATTCGATCGCCTTCCCATCTTCATAATCAGACAAAATGGCGACAAACTCTTCAAGAGTCGCTTTATCGCGCGCTAAGTCAACCAATCGGCAAATCGGATCACCATGTTCCATTCCGCCATTTTGTTGTTTATTGGCCGCACGCACAACCGCAACAGGGACAACGGTCTCCGCGGCCGCCTGCGCCGCCTTATCCCGCGCCGCTTTTTCCGCAGCCAGCCGCTCGGCCTGAGCCTTTTCCGCCGCCTCGCGCG
>CAZTDL010000004.1:0-5130 GCA_964612775.1 uncultured Lentisphaeraceae bacterium | reverse complement strand
CTTTTCCGCCGCCTCGCGCGTCACCCGTTCAGCCTCGGCTTTGGCCGCCGCCTTCTTTTTGGCCGCTTTTTTTTCAGCTAATTTAGCCGCAATCAACTTCTCACGCGCAGCCCGGTTAGCTTCGGCCTGGACAGCGGCCTCGGCAACGATTTGCGCCTCCTTATCCAGAGCCGCTTTTTCCGCAGCCAGCCGCTCAGCTTTCGCTCTTTCCGCCGCCTCCTCAGCCTCGGCCTTAGCCGCAGCAACCATTTGCGCCGCCTTATCCCGGGCCGCTTTTTCCTCAACCGAGCGATCCGTCTCAGCTTTCTTCTTTTGCGGCGGTGTAATCTCCGCCTGTGATACGGGATCGCGCTTCGCCACTAGCCATCCGGCCTGCCATACAACAACGAACAGACACAGGCCGGCCGCCGCAACCGCCGCCATAACGGTTAGAAGTCTCTTCCACAACGCCTTTTCCGCCGGCGCGCTTCCTCCCATTGGAACCGTGCGCCTTCCAAAACCTTCAGCGCGGGTCCCCTCGAACATCTCGGGATGCGCCGGCGCTTTCTCATCGGCCGTTTCCGCCGTATGGGATGATCCAGTCGGAGGCGTATCAGGCGTCACAGGCCCCTTACCAAGATTTTGCGTGCTATCTGTATGTTCCTGACTATCGGATGTCCCCGCGGTGTTCGTCTCTTCCTTTTCACGTGGCTCGTTCACACACACGGCAGGACACTCATTAATAACGGCGGGAATCGAGGAAGGCAACGTCCCAACTTTGATTAAAATAACCGTCACGTTATCAACGCCACCGTTCTCATTTGCGGCATCGATAAGCGTTTGTACAGCCACATCAAGGCTTGCCGCTTTTCGAACGCTATCACAGATGGCTTCGTCATTTACCATGCGCGTCAGTCCGTCACTGCACAGCAAAACAACGTCCCCCTCCTTGACATCAAATGAAGTCCGCTCCAACTCAACGGCCGTTTGCACGCCGACCGCCCGCATGACCATGCCGCGAAACATGGGGTTCAATTCTTTTTCGTCTTTGACACCCGCCAAAGCGGCTGCCGAATGGTCACCGGTAATCTGGCGGATCTCTTCATTCCGGATACGATATAAGCGACTGTCTCCCGCGTGCAGCGACAACATCACCCCCGGCTTTTCCGGATCGCAACAGACACCGACAAAAGTTGATCCCGTTCCCCTGCAACCCCGTTCTTCAGACCGTTTAAAGATCCATGCGGAGGCTTCATTAACCGCAAGGGAAAGCCACGCGCTCATGGCTTTCAGCGCCAACGGCCGTTCGGGATTGAAACGCTTCAGCATGGTTGATACCGCTTCAACAGCCGCCTGAGACGCAACTTCTCCATCTTCAGCGCCGCCCATTCCATCCGCCACACAAAAAACGCCATGCTGCAAAAATACGCCGTAAGCATCTTCATTGTTCTTGCGCTTGCGCCCTTGGTCAGTCCGCGCTGCGCAGGTGAGATAGGAATAATAATCAGCCATAACCAATTTATCTCCTCAACCTTTAGAACAAAACAGGTCTAGATAACACAAAGACGATCCTGCCATCTTAACGGCAGGATCGTCTTTTATCACCTAACCTACCCGCTCGTCTCAACGCAAAGACGTAAGCTGGACAGGTTCAGCTTTCTTCGATCCCGCTTGTTTCTCGTCATTCTGCGTTTTCGATGAGGGCTCTTTTTTCTCGTGGTCTTTTCCGAACCAAATCGAGGTCGTCGGACTCAAGGCACCCGCAGCCATGTCCTCGTAAACATCGACCGAAAGTTCCGGATCGCCGACAATCTGCGCCTTCTGAGTCAAGATAAAGTCGATTAAGCCCAGCGCCACCGACTCATTGATGTCCATCTGGTCGTGCAGGAAGAAGGGATCGCCGAACACGCCCTGACGCGACTTCAGTTCCGGCGTTTCAGCCGGATAGGACTCGACCGCCGCGAACAGATTCACGTACTGAGGATCACCGCCTGCATACATGCCGTTGATGAAGATCAACGCGCCGCTTTCTCTCTTCGCCCCGGCGGACGGATGCGATTGACCGCCGACCGTATCGAAGAACGCATACACGAAGTTATCATCGCTGCCGGCCACATTATTGATCCAAATATCTGTTCCGGGGCCACCACTCAAGTTAATCTCCAGAGGATCGATTTGGTTGACTCCGAAACCGGAACCGATGATATGTCCGGCCGAGATCACCATCGTACCCGCCGTAATATCCGTCCCCGCTCCGGTGCCATCGATCACCGAATGATCGGCCATCAGATTGACAACCCCTGTTCCCGCATCAATCCCGCTCAGGGCAAGACTGGTTTCGGTCTGATCGACGTCATCCAGCGTGACGCGCGTCACACTAATATCGCCCACGGAACCGATGATCATATCGGGCTTACTGTACAACGCGATGTTATCGCCTTGGGCCGCAACGCCGTTTGCCACAACCGTGATCGGGTTGAACGGACGGATACCTGACGTTCCCGTACCGGTATCACCGATATTCCCGCCCGCCCGCAGTGACACTTGGTTGGCATAGATATTCACAGCGTCATTGCCGTTCGCATATCCGTTCCCGCTTATGGTGATGATATTGCCATCGTCCCTGATATCGCCGCCTGCCTCAACGGCCACATTGCCATTTCCGGCACGCAGGATACCGTTCAATGTGACATCACCCAATGCCGCATAACGTATATTCCCGTCGGCTGTCGTCTGTGACTCAGACCCGACCGCCATCGTGATCGAACCGGCGAACGCTTCCACATCGATGGTTCCGCCAGCCGTAATGTCTCCTGCGGCATTCTGCGTGATATTCTGCGCGGCCAACACGCTTACATCGTCGTATGCCGTCACGCCCGCGTTCAGGGTCACAGAACCCGTATTGCCGGCCGCCAACAGGACATCGCCGCTCATCGCCGTAACCGCTTCGTCGACGGTTAAGTCTCCCGTGATCGTTTCGATCTTGGCATTCACGCCGGCAGTCAGACCCGCCAGCCGATCAGCCTCTACCCCTGTCATCATCGGCGTGCCGTCGAACAGCACACGATCAACGCCCGCAAAGGCCACATCGCCGACCGTCACGCCGGAACTCTCGTAGAGATAAATGCTGCCGCCCGCGCTGGCCGCAATCGTACCGACATCGATATCCAACGGATTACCGGACACGCCGATCATGCCGTTAGCCCCAAGCAGCGCCGACGAGGCAATAATGTTCTCTGTCCGCGACAATCCCGTCTGCGTCGCAAGCCCGGTCACGTCGTGTCCGACCGTATCGTTGCGAGCGTCAAGGATGTCACCTTGCGCATACACAGCAACCATACCCGCGCCAGCGTCCAACAAGCCCAGCGTTACGTCGCCATGCCATGCCGCATATCCGATGTTTCCACCGGCGGTTGTCTGAGAAACCGTCCCATCCGCCATCGTGATGGAACCCTCGAAGGCTTCCGCATCGATTGTCCCATCCGCCGTGATATCCGCATTCTGCCGGATATCGTCGTCCGCGTAAACCGAGACGCTGCCGCCCGCGATCACATCCGCATTCAGTTCAATGTCCGCAACATGGCCATTGTTGTATGCATCCAGCAACACGTCTCCCATAGCGCTCACGCCGACACCGTCTGCGTCGCCGCCGTCGTTCACCGTGATGGATCCGTCGTCCACAACGAGAGCGACTGAACCGCTGACCGATTCCAGATCGCTCTGGGTTGCCGCACCCGTTCCCGTCGTCGAGCTGGAATCCAAGCCGACTCGGTTCACGCCACCAAAGACCACCTCGTCCACCGCCACACCTGTGCTCTCATACAGATAAATATTGCCGTCGGCATGCGCAGACAACGTGGCGACTTGGGTGTCCAGCGGATTGCCCGCCGCGCCGATCGTCCCGCCCGCCGTGAGCAACGCGGCTGATGCCACAATGTTCACGTCTCGGGGGCTTCCCGTCGGCTCGATGAATCCATGCACCTCGTGATCCATCGTGTCCGTATTCGCGTCTAAGATATTACGTCCCGCTGACACCGACACCATGCCATCGCGTGCGTTCAAATAGTCCAGCGTCACGTCGACCGCGGCCACATACCGAATGTTGTCGCCAACGCCCCTCCCTCTATCACTATAAGTCCCATCGGCCATGGTGATAGAACCCTCAAACGCCTGCACGTCAATCGTTCCGCTAGAGCCAAACCCGGAATCGATGTTCGCGTTCTGCCAGACGCTGTCGCGCGCCAGAACCGTTATATCGCGGTCCGCCGACACATAGGCGTTCAGTGTCACGTCAGAACCTGACCCGTTCGCCGCGATCAGGATGTCGTTACCGGCGTTAACGGTATCCGCGACCGTCAGACTGCCCGCAATCGTCTCGATCTTAGCGTTTACGCTTGCGTCCAAACCTGCGAGATTGAGGCCGTTTCCGAGAAGCGTCGTACCGGAACCAAACCAAACCCGGTCCGTCCCTGTGAATGTCACGTTACCGACCGTTATGTCTGTGCTCTCATACAGATAGAGACTTCCGGTGTTGGCGTCGGCCGCAACCGTTGCCACCTCGGTATCGAGCGGATTACCCGCCGCACCGATACTTCCGCCGGCCGACAGTAAGGCCGACGACGCGATGATGTTCTCCGTCCGGCTATCGCCCGTCGGCGACGCAAACCCGCTCGAATCGTGTTCAACCGTATCGTTCCGCGCATCCAGAATATTATTATCCGCCGTTACCGATACGGAACCATCGCCTGCATTAAGAAGCCCCAAGGTCACGTCGTTCATAGCGCCGTAATGAATATTGCCATTCGCCGTGGTTTGCGAAACGGTTCCGTCCGCCATCGTGATCGAGCCGGCCAAAGCGGCTACCGTGATCGTCTCGCCGGCCGTGATGTCGCCGCCCAAGTTCTGATTCACGCCACCCATTACCGCGATCACATTGACATCCGCGCCCGCCGTCACCGCCGCGTTCAGCGCGATGTCGCCCGTTGTCGCCCGGATCAGCACGTCGCCCGCCGTCGCCGCGAAGGCCTCGTTAACCGTCACGCCGCCGCCCGCCAGCAGCTTCGCCACGCCGCCCGCGCTCACGCCGGTCAGATCCGCGTCCGTCTCGGCCGTCGTGCCGCTCGCGAACCGCGCGTAGTCCACGCTCACGCC
>CAZTDL010000003.1:0-29312 GCA_964612775.1 uncultured Lentisphaeraceae bacterium | reverse complement strand
GTGTGAGAAGAATCAACACGGCTCTTGCGGTTTTCGACTCAACCCCTGATTCCGGCTGCGTTTTCGTGTCCGACTCACCCCCTCCGCACGGGCCGATCTTTGGCCTAAAGCGTGATGCGTCGGCTGCACTTTTCGGATCTGCTGGCCTGCGGTCGATGGGGCGTTTGCGGTACTCGCGCATGGTTATGCCGAAGGTCCTCTTGAAAAGCCGTTTGAGGTAAGTTTCGGTGGAATAGCCGCAGCGCTCGCCGATCTCGCCGATGGGAAGCGTGGTTTCACGCAAGAGAAGGCAGAGACGTTCGAGTCGGCGATTCTGGATTTCTTCGAGGAGCGAGTGGCCCAGCGCCTTCTTGAAGCTCTTTTCGATGACGCTGCGTGAGGCATGGCAATTTCGTGCGACATCCGGGACCGTGATGCCCGCGCAGGCGTTGAGTCGGATGAATTGAACGGCGGAAGCGGCCAGAAGATTGGGCGCCTGAATATACTGGGACGACTGCCGATGGGCAATCCGTTTGACGCCGTAAGTGAGGCTGGCCGATTTGCGCCGGGAACCCCGCATCAGACGGTCGAGCAGTTCCGCGGCCAGGTAGCCGCCCCCTTCGAAATCGGGAAGGACGCTGGAAAGCGTGGGGAGCGTGTTTTCGCAGATGGTCTCGTCGTCGTCCACGCCGATGACGGCGATCTCCTCGGGGACGCGGATGCCGGCCTTGAGGCAGGTGTCCAGCACCTGTTTCGCCTGCAAATCCAGCGCGGCCATCACGCCGCATGGCTTGGGCAGAGAAATCAGCCATTCGAGCATGTGCCGCTGCTCAAGGCCCCAGTCGTCCATATGCTCGGGTTCGTAGATGGCGCACGCGCATCCGTTTTGCCGCAGGCGGTCGACAAATGCGGCGGCGCGGGCCGAAGCCCAAAACGACTGCGGCGCAGAACCTACGAAAGCGAACTGTCTAAGCCCCTGTCTCAGATAGTAATCGGCCACGGTCTCGCTGATGAGCCGGGGATTTTGGTTGACGGAATGCGGTTGGGAAACGGGCGAGACGGCGTCAATAAAGACGGTCGGAATTTTTTTCGTGTCCACCGGCTGACCTTCGAACGTGTCGGCTGATCCCCGCGTGATGATTCCGTCGGGGTGCCAGTTTTTAAGCATCCCCAGTTTGGATATGTACGGGCGATCCTCCAGCAGTTGGACATCCCAAGGCCCGTTGAGCCGCGCATACTTCAAAATGCCCTGAATTTTGTCTTGCTGGGCTTTTTGGACGGCGGTCAGGACAACCAGCACGTGCGGAATGGTTTTGAGGAACTTGGGCATGGGGATATAAGTCAGTGGGCCATACGCATTAGGCGCTAGGTCCGTTCGCCGTCGGCCGGACAGAACCAAATGATGGGTGAACCTGTCTGTCGAAGAACAAACGATCCTGCCGCCATTGTGTGGATCGTACATGAAGAGGACGCCGGGATACAAGGAAGATCCGCTCAAAAGGTCATGTTTATTTAACGCAAAGGTATGTGGTTATAAGTTGAAACGTGTGCTAATCTTCTATCATTCTAGCGAAAGGGCATGGCGGTAAAATGGGAATACGTAAAGAGGGAAGGGTGCGGGCTGCGATGGCGGCGTGTGCCGCATGGCTGATGATCCCCTTCGCACAGGCGGACTCTGCGGGTGAATGGATCTGCATCAATCCGGAACGGTCGGTTCATTGGCAGATGCTCACGACCAACGAGGTGGATCTGACATGGCTGTGGCCGGCCGGCGCGACCGGCGCGCGTCTGGTCATCTCCAACATGGCTGCATCCGTGGTGTTGGATGAAACCTTTACGCCGGCGCAGTCGAACACGCTGTGGCACGTTTTCGACGGCGGCGTTCCTGCGACGGAAGACGTCTATCGGCTCACGTTGACGTTTTCCGACGGAACGGCGGAACAGGCCTCGCTGGCGCTTTTAAACGGCGCGTTCAGTGCGTGCGCGGTCGATGCGGACTCGGCCAGCCGCTCGTGGGGCAAGGTCAGCCGGGACGTCGTGATTCCGTACGACGCGGGATGGACGAACGTTTCGCAGGTCGCGAGCGCCGCGCAACTGACGGTCAGCAACGGAGTCACTGCGGCGGTACAGAGCATCGCATTGCCGCCCGCCGGTTATTACGGCTGGTGTCTCAAAGGGTGGGGTTACGGGGCGTTCGCGCTCGAGTTGGATTTCACGGGCGCGACAACGAACACGTGGACCGCGCTTTTGAATCGGCACCCCGGAGGCACGATGGTCGGGTTGAAGTGAGCGAAGTTCTAAAATGCGAAAGTTCTAAAGTGCGCGAGTGCCAGACGGGACATTGACGCTTTCGATTCGCATCGACGACAAAAAGTGGAGATGGCCATGAAACAAACGGTGATGATGAAAACGGTAATGACGGCTTTATTGGGAATTTTTGTGTTCAACGTGATGGCGGAACCGACGGTCAGCGATGTCGTGATACGACAACGCTGGCCGTGGAGTCGGCTGGTGGACATTTATTACAAGCTCGACGCCGCACCGGGGGAGACGTTCGATTTGACGCTGACCGCCAAAAACGGAACGGACGCGCTGACCGTGCCTGCGGGTGCGCTGACGGGGGATTTGACGGATGTGGCTCCGGGGGAGCGGCACATCGTTTTCGATCCGATGGCGGTGGGCGACGCCGACGGGAACGCGTGGTCCCAGTTCAATGTGACGTTGACTCCCGGTTCGTCGCTTCTCTATGCGATTCTCGATTTGAACGCGATGCAGGTCAGCTACGTGTCGGTCGCGGAGTTGGTAAGCGGCGCATACGGCGCGGTCGAAACGAACACGGTAGACGGTGCCGTCAACATCTATTGGTCCGGCGTCACTAACGATGTCGCGTATAAAACCGATAAAATCGTGATGCGGCGCGTCAAGAAAGGCACGTTCAACTTCGGCGATGCCGGTACGCGGGTCACGCTGACCAAAAATTTCTACATCGGCGTTTTTGAAGTCACGCAAGCGCAGTGGACGAACGTGATGGGAGCCGGAATCACCGTGCCGACGTTCACCAACGCGGTGGACCGGGACTATCGCCCGATGGAGTGTATCTCCTATGACGATATCCGAGAGATTCCCGGAGAGAAAACGATCGGAAGCACTTACTACAGTGGCGCACCGATTTCCCCGCACTGGCCGCAGACGAACGCGGTGGGATCCACTTCATTCATGGGCAAGTTACGGTCGGAAACAGGCTTCGCCACTTTTGATCTTCCCACCAGCGCACAGTGGGAATATGCCTGTCGCGCGAATCCGAACGTCACTACTCCCTACAATGATAACGATTCTGGCGCTGTGACGGCGAATCCGAGTCCGAATCTGGACCGATTGGGTCGATATACGGAAAACGGAGGAGCTGGAGGTGAAGCTCGGAACACGCCGTGCAACAATGCTCCCACTACAAACGGTACGGCCATTGTGGGGTCGTATGTCCCCAACAATTGGGGTTTGTACGATATGCACGGCAATGTTTCCGAATGGATGCTGGGATGGTACGACCTGGTTAACCCTTTGAACGGGACCATTGATCCCAAAGGCCCCGACACGGGGACGGCCCACCAATATTCCGGTTCGTGGAATGCTTCTGCTGCGGACAACAGATCGGCGGCCCGTTTATACAATGGCGCACACACTCTTCGTAACCGTACCGTCGGGTTCCGTTTGGTGATGAATGCGCCTTAATGCGATGGACACAACGGAAAACACACACAACGCCATGCTAAGCAAACAGATCTTCGTTTGGCTCCTTATTTCTAGTTTTTCGGCTTTCGCCCGGGGAACGATAGAGTTGCCACCCTCCGATGCCGTCAAGCCGGAGCTGTACGCCACGGGGATCGAAAGGGCCGAGGGGCCCGCCTTCGACCGGCACGGCGACCTGTTCGTCGTCAACTACCGGGGCAACGGGAAGATCGGCCGGATCGCCGCTGACGGAACGGCATCGGTCTACTGCGATTTGCGGCAAGCGCTCGCGCCCTGCGACGGACGGCAGGCGTTTCCCACCGGGCTCAAAGTGGATCGGGAGGGCCGATTGCTCGTCGTCGACCTCGGGGGAGGGCGGCTTCTGCGGCTGAGCGACGGAGGGGCGGACCCCTCGGCCGATCACGGGCGGGTCGTGCGGTGGCGGTATAAAAAACCGCCGCCGATCAGCCGCCGGTGATCGAGATGCTGGATGCCCGGTCGTCGGAACCCCACACCGAGGTCTTGGTCGATGCGTCCGGGCGGCTGTATGTCGCGATTTCGGAAGGCGGTGTGATCGATGTGGTGGATGTGCCGTCGGGCAGGCTTTTGCGTCAGTACGATGCCGGAGGACGGTGCGCCACGAACTGTCATTTTTACGGGGGATATCTCTACACGACGATAACTGGAAAAGAGGCGATTTACCGTCTGAAGCTTGGTGTGGAAGGATTCGATTATTGGGGAACAATGCAGTGAGTTCAAAAAAAGGCAAGGGACTGAACAAATGAGAGTGAGTTGTTTTTGCGTTCTTTTCGGAATATGGGCGGGCATCGCGACGGTACAAGCCGGTGCGCAGCAGAAACAGGGGACGCCAAGCGGCGCGTCGCGAACGGCTTGGCCGGCCGCGTTTCAGCGCGTGGAGATTCCGTCTTCGGCCGACGGGGCGCAGCAGGCGGCCTATTTTCTGTCCGCAGCGGAGACGGGGGGCAAAAAGCCGTTGGTCGTCTCTCTGCATGCGTGGTCGTTCGGCTTTGAGCAGGACGACCCGGTCGCGAAGCGCGCCCTTCAGACGGGATGGAACTATATCCGCCCGGATTTCCGCGGACCCAACACAAATCCCGACGCTTGTCTGAGCCGGAAGGCGCTTTCGGACATCGATGACGCCATCGCGTATGCGAAGGCCCATTCGCCGGTCGATGAGCGGTTCGTTTTTGTGGCTGGAGTGTCGGGAGGAGGCTTGGCCACCTTGGGCACCTACATGCGGTCGCGGCACGACGTCCGCCTGTTTCTCGCGTGGGTGCCGATCTCCGATCTGGTCGCATGGTACGGCGAATCGGTTCAGCGCAAAAACAAATATGCGCAGGAGATTCTGGCGGTCACGTCGTCGAAGGACACGTTAAATGCGGAGGAGGCCCGGAGACGTTCGCCGCTCTTCATGGGCGGTCCGATTCTGCCGCGTCCTCGGCTGGAGATTTATGCCGGTATCCACGACGGACATACGGGAAGCGTGCCCGTCTCGCAGTCGCTCCGCTTTTTCAACCGGCTGGCCGGACAGTACGGTCGGGCCGACGCGCGGGTGAGCGAGACGGAAATCGCGGGTTTGTTGAATGAAATCGGCGGCAAGGATGCGACCGGAAAAATCGACGGTCGCGCGGTCGTGTTTCACCGCGAGATTCCGCAGGTTTCGGTGACGCTGTTCGAGGGCGGCCACGAAATGCTGGCCGGTCACTGTTTTCTGCGGATGAAGGAAACGTGGGAAGCGGAGCGGGGAAAGAAAGAAGGCGGGCAGGCGCGGTCGCCGTCCGGTCTGTATGCGCCGCCTTTCGAGACGGCGGCGCATCCCGTCTTTTTGAGTCTGCCGCCGGGGGCGATCGAACCGCAGGGGTGGCTGCGCGACTGGGCGATGGATATTAAGGACGGGTATACGGCGTGCATGGACGATGTGGACCCGGAGTTCAAACGGGCTTGGACGCCCGACTTCAAGCCGACCGGCGAGAATCTGGCTTGGCCCAAGGGATCGTGGTCGTTCGAGGGCGGCGCGTACTGGTTCGACGGGATGATGAAACTGGGTTTCGCGCTGCGCGACGACGCGCTGCTGAAACAGGCGCGGCAGCGGCTGTACGCGGTTGTTGACAACATGAATGCGGGCACCAACGGCATTTTTTCCTTTCGTGGCTGGATCGGAACAATCCCGAAGATTGGAAGGCTTTAGGCGCGACGGATGGTTTCGCCATTGGCAAGGGAGGACTGCTCGGCGGGACGCTGTGTGATCTGTACGCCGCGACGGGGGATACGCGCGTTCTTGCGGCACTGAAAAACGCCTACGCCCGCGAGCCCTCCGCGCTGCTGCGCGCGAAGTGGCGGACGACGAATCTTTTCCCGGCGTATCGGACTTATGGCGAGACGGGCGATCCCGGCATTGCCGCCGCATTGGACACGATGTTCAGGGACGGATGCGCCGCGGGCGTGTTGCCGGAGCGGAGCCGGTACTACGCGTCGGTGCCGGGAAGCGGGCCAAACGGAACTTCGCCGAACGCGCACGGCGTCATGTTCCTGCAGCATCTGGCGACGTGGGCGGTCGGCACGCTTTGGACGGGGAACACGAACTACCAGAACGCCGTGCTGGGCTGGGACGACTGGCTCGACCGCGTGGCCCTGCAGCCCTACGGGGTGCCCGTGTCCGACGAGTGGTATCATCCGACCGGCGTGTTCCGGGGCTCTGAAACCTGCGACGTCGCGATGTATCTCGAGGAACAACGGGATCTGTTGCTGCTGACCGGTGATGCGAAACGCGCGGACCGGCTGGAGCGGGCCTTTTTCAATGCGGGACCGGCCGTGTTCTCGCGCGACTGCAAAGCTCACGTCTATTTTCAGAGTCCGAACCGGTTCGCCGCAGGATCGCCGGAGTTTCCGGACGGTCCCCGCGGGAGAGGGTGCGACTACAAGCGGAAACATGCCCCGCTGTGCTGCACCGCCGCGCTCAACCGGATTCTGCCGGACTATTTGTCGAACATGTGGCTGGCGACGCGCGACAACGGTTTGGCGGCCATTTGTTACGGGCCTTGTCAAGTCGCGGCGCGGGTCGCGGACCGCGTTCAGGTGAAGATACGCTGCAAGACCGATTATCCCTTTAACGAGGTCGTCGAAATGACTCTCGACCCCGACCAGCAGGCGACCTTCCCCGTCAGCTTCCACATACCCGGTTGGTGCGCGCGACCGGAAATCGCGATCAACGGCACGGTATGCCCGGCGGCGGCGGATCACGGTTTTTTGCGGGTCGAACGGGCGTGGAAAAAAGGCGATATCGTCCGTCTCTGCTTCCCGATGGTTCCGAAAGTGGAGAAAGGGCGTGACACCAGTCTTGAACTTTCGAAGAGTCCCACGCACAAGCCTGTGCAGGTGGGGATACCTGATCCAGAGGGTGCAGGGAAGCCTTATGCCGCCGTTTCGTATGGCCCGCTTCTGTTTGCGCTGGCGATTTCCGACACGAAGGACGCCAATACGCCCGATCCGAACGCCCGATGGGCTTTCGCGTTGGACATGAGGAATCCCGCGCCTGCGGTCGAACGCACGCCGATGCCCGCCCGCTGGGATTGGCCGCT
Source organism: uncultured Lentisphaeraceae bacterium (assembly GCA_964612775.1). Lineage (GTDB taxonomy): Bacteria > Verrucomicrobiota > Kiritimatiellia > RFP12 > UBA1067 > DAOPZC01. Next base: position 22,008 of record CAZTDL010000003.1, on the reverse strand, counting down.
GGCCGCGCCTTTGAAGGTGACGGTCAACGCGATGCCGATCGATTGGACGCCGGACCGCAAGAATCCTTCGCTTCCCAAGGAGGCTTTCGCTAAAGACAAACCTTCTGAACACATCACCCTTGTGCCGTACGGCTGTACGAAATTCAGGATTTCGATGTTCCCCGTGACGGCCTGGTGACGCGATGACTTCTTCGGTCATAGGCGCCGGACTTGCGATGACCGCTGGCACGGCGGTCGGGTTGTCCATCGCGCCGATCAAGCTGATGTCCCAGTACAAGTTCGAGCACTGGGCGTTCGTTCACGCGCTGGTTGCGCTGGTCGCGCTGCCGTGGGGACTGGCGTTCGCGTTGTGTCCCGATCTGTCGGACGCGTTGCATGCGTTGCCCTTTGCGGTATATCTCAAGGCTAATCTCTGGTCGCTCGCATGGGGCGTTGCGAACGTTTTGTGCGGACTGTGTTTCGTGCGGATCGGGATGAGTCTCACGATGGGTATCCTGACCGGTGTCGGGCTGCCTGTCGGTATCCTGCTGCCGATGGGGGTGAAGGGTTCCGGTCAGTTTGCCGACGCGCCCGCATTGTTTTCCCGTGTCGGACTTGAGCTCATGGGGCTGACCCTGCTGCTTGTGGTTGCCGTTGTCTGGATGGCGCAGGCGGGCTACGGAAGGGAACGCGTGCTTGGCTGCGGCGCCAGGACGGGAGGATCTTTCTTAGTCGGGCTCGCCATGGCTGTCGCGTCGGGCGTTTTGCAGGCCGGGCTCAGTTTCGCCTTCGTTTATTCACAGGGACCGTTGACGGAGGCGCTCGCGGTGCGGGGGGCGAACGGCGCGGGGGCGGTCGCGGCGGTGTGGGCCGTTACGCTTCCGGGCGGCGCGGCGGTCAACGCGCTCTTTCCGTTGTGGCTGATGTCGCGTCGGCGAAACGGGGCCGTCTTGTTGAGTGTCAGGGATTTCTGCCTGTGCGTGGTGCGGGCCGCGCTGTTTGTCGGTTTTCTCGTCTGCATGGGCAGCGGGATGCGGATGATGGGCGCGCTTGGCGCGTCGCTGGGTTTTGGGCTATACCAAGGATTCCAGATCGTTTCCGCACAGGGCGTGGGCATCGTCGCGGGGGAATGGCACTGCGTTCCGCGTCGGATCGGGTGCCGCATGGTGGCTGCGGTCATTCTTTTGCTTGCGGCCGTTTTCGCCATGGCCTTTTTGCGGGTCGAGTGAGAAACGTTACAGGGCCGCGTTGACCTTGGCGTTGCCGTCCGCGACCTTTTTCTTCAGTTCTTCTTTGTAGGCGCGGAATTTCTCGCGCAGACCCGCATCGGCGGTGCCGAGAATCTGCACGGCGAGCAGGGCGGCATTGGTCGGCCCGGCGCTGCCGAGCGTGACGGTGGCCACAGGGATGCCCGAAGGCATCTGCAGCGTGGCGTAGAGCGCATCGAGACCGTTCAGCGTGCCGCCCGCCACGGGGATGCCAATGACGGGGAGCACCGTATGGGCGGCGAGCACACCGCCAAGGGGAGCCGCACCGCCTGCCGCCGCAATGAGCACCTTTAGTCCTCGGTCTTCCGCATGCTTCGCGTAATCAAAAGCAAGATCGGGCGTACGGTGCGCGGAGATCACGCGCACTTCGAATGCGACGCCGAACGATTTGAGGGTGTCTGCCGCCTTTTGTACGAGCGCCCAGTCCGAATCGCTTCCCATGACGATGCCGACGAGAGGTTTGAGCATAAGAGGTTTCCCTTGCTGTTAATGAGTTGCAGAGGCGACGCTGCCGGTCGCTTTTGCGTTAGCGGTTGAAAGCGCGATGGGCGATGTCCTTGCGATATTGAGCACCTTCGAAACGGATCTTATCGACGGCTTCATAGGCTCGACCCACGGCGGTTTTGAGGTCGGTTCCTAACGCGGTGACGGCCAATACGCGTCCGCCGGAGGTAACCGTTTTTCCTTCTTTCAGCGCGGTTCCCGCATGAAACACCATGCAGTTAGGGAGCCTCGCGGCTTCGTCAAGCCCCGTAATGGGTGCCCCTTTTTTATAGGCCCCGGGATAGCCGCCTGCGGCCATGATCACCGTTGCCGCGACTTCCGGCCGAACCTGAACCAGGTTTTCGGTGAGTGTTCCGTCGATGCACGCTTCAAGCGCGGGAATCAGATCGCCGGCGATGCGCGGCAATACCGCTTCGGTTTCGGGATCGCCGAAACGAGCGTTGAATTCCAGCACGTTCATTCCGCGCGGCCCGATCATCAGACCCGCATACAGAACACCTTTATAGGCAATGCCTCGCTTTTTCAATTCGCGCACGACCGGCATAATGACGGTGTCCTTGATCATGGGCAGCAGGGACGCCGTAACAACCGGCGCAGGCGAGTAGGCGCCCATGCCGCCGGTATTCGGCCCTTGATCATGATCGAAAATGCGCTTGTGATCCTGCGACGAGGGCAGGATGACGGCGTGGTCCCCGTCTACTAACGCGAGGATCGAGGCTTCTTCACCTTCCAGATACTCTTCGATCAGGACGTGCGTCCCGGCCGCGCCAAACACGGCGTCTACAAGCATGGAACGGATGGCTGTCCGCGCCTCGTCGCGCGTCTGGGCGATAATCACGCCTTTTCCGGCTGCGAGCCCGTCGGCCTTGATGACGATCGGCAGGGGGAAGTCAACCAGCGCCGCTTCCGCGGCGGCAGCGCTGTCGAACGATTGTGAACGGGCCGTGGGCACGCCGGCGGCGGTCATGACGTCCTTCGAAAAGAGTTTGCTGCCCTCCATGCGCGCCGCTGCTTGGCAGGGGCCGAAGGCGCGCAGCCCCGCGCCGTTAAAGGCGTCTGTGATGCCGAGGCAGAGGGGAACTTCGGGGCCCACAATGGTCAGATCGGGTCTGTGTTCTTTAGCCCATGCGAGGAGATTCGGGACATCCTCGGCCGAGATGGGCACGTTCTGCGAGAGGGATGCGGTTCCCGCGTTGCCGGGAGCGCAAAACAAGGTGGGGCAACATGAATCGTGCGAAAGTCTCCAGACAATGGCATGTTCCCTTCCGCCTCCTCCTACGACAAGAATTTTCATGGCGAAAAAGTATAACAGAATCCTCATGCCGTGTTCAAGACGGATGTCGGAAAGGGATGTTAAAAAAAATCTTATATATAAAGTAGGTTTACTCTTGCATAACGCGCCTTGGCGGTTGTAAACTTGCAATCATCTGAGTAAGAAATTCTCTACCGGAGAGAAGTTAGTGGATTATAACATGGAGACAAGCGTTATGATGTCTACCAAGAATCGGTGGGTAAGAGTAGCCAAAACGGGTTTGGTTTGTGCGCTCGCCTTGATTCTGCATGGTAATGTGCAGGCGGCGGATTCGACAGTTCCTCTGCTTTGGAACGTCGGTCCTATGCGTAGCGGGGCATATCTTGAACCTTTCGACAGTTTGCCGGCTTGGGCAAGCGCGGTCGGGTACAATGTTCTGTCAAACGATTTTCCCGCAATGACCGGATTGCCCGTCCGTTCAAATGTTTGGTTCAATGTGCCCAACACCCAAGTGTTGCAGTTGGAGACAGCGGGAGACGTTGTTACCATCTCGTTTCTTCATTCCGATTCAAGTCCGGTGTCCTTCTCGTCTGAACCCGTCTATGTGGATTTGCGAATGAAGTTCGATCCCTTGATTGACGCGCCGGATGCGGAGCTGTTGACGAATGTTAAGATGGCGCTTTTCTTATCCGCAGATGCCCACTTGGTCGTGTGCCATGCGGGAGGCATTTCAACGAATGCCGCGGTTCTGGATACCAATAAGTGGTATCAGGTCACCGTCAAATTGTTTAACGGCAAGTTCGATGTGTTGACAAATGATGTCGCTGTGTTCTCCGATTTGACCGTCCGAGGGGGGGGGGTCACGAATACCTTGACCTCGGCCAATTTCTACGGTACGGGCCTCATTGATGAACTGTACGTCAGCCACGGCAATCCTGCTTATGCGGTGGAGGGGCCGACCAACGCTATACCTGACTTGCCTCTGGACGGGTCGAATCCGCCCACAACCGAAGAGCAGACCCGAATCAATGCTTGGCTCAACTCGTATCCGACGGTCACGACATTGGACGTGACGCAGCAGGATGAACTCAGCATGGCGTATTTGCTGAATGCGCTGAAAGTGGATGCGGGTGTGGCAACGTTGCCCGGGTACGGTTTCGGAATATCCAATATCAACATGATTTCGCCGACGACGCTACGTATTACCGCGAAGCTCGAAGTCGAGAGTGTGCTTAAAGATGAGCCCATCAACGGTAAAATTCAGCTCATGGGCAAGGTTGCCATGGTTGACGACTGGACCACTCTCGCGGGGGCCATCACGCCGACGAGCGCGGACTTCACGGGCGGTTTTGCCACGTACACCTTCACGATTCCCGCGGGTGGCTATAAGTTTATCAAAGCGTTGATTGTCGCTCCCTAATGGCCTGTGGTAAGTAAGGAGAATTTGAAATGAAACAAATGTTTTCTATCGTCACAGGGCTCTTGCTGGCGGTTTCGCTGTTGGGATCGGATCAGCTGACCTTATCGATGTCGACCCCCGGGCCTGATACTTATGCGGACGGAACTCCGGTTCTGACGGGAGAAACGTACCTCTTGGTTTATGTCAAGGCGGGATCGGCCTTCCATGGACTCTATACGGACGGCTCGTTGGTGGACACGGTCAACAATCAGATCGTGACGAAAGCATGTGCGGTCGAAGGTTCAAAATGCGGGTTCAAAGCCATTCAATATCCGGCCGACAGTTTTCCCGGAGGCGGTTCGTGGACCATCGTGGTGCTCGATACGCGTATGTCGGACGGAACGGTCGGAGGCTTGGTGGCCGGTTTGGGCGCGAGCGTGACCGCAGACGCGGCTTCCGCACTGTCGACAAGCCTCAACGCGGTGGGCGGATCGGAGGCCGGGAGCACTCCGGCGTTGACCGCCGAAACGCCGACCTATGCGTTGTCGAACGTTGCCGCGCCGGAGATCACGGCGGTGCGGCAGAACGGCGGTTCGGTTGATGTCCGTTTTAAAAAATGTCAGGCTGGCGTGCTTTACGAGGTGCTGAGCACGACGGATCTTGCAGGCCAATGGCAGACGGTTGCCACACGTGTTCAGGCTACGGCGAAGAATATCGTCCAGGGGGCTGACGGTGTGGAATTGCCGACCACCGTTCAGGTGCCTGTAACCGATAAAGTACGCTTCTTCAAGGTTATCGTTCCGAACGCGGCGCAATGAGCAAAGCAAGCCTGAAAGGAAATGCCATGAAAAAAGTTTTAATCATCACAGCGGCGTTCGCAGTTGCCGTTTTAGCCCGGGCCGCCATTCAGCCGATCGAAGGTACGAATGTCGTCGGTTTTACGGATATTGCCGCTCCGAGCGGGGCAAACACGATCATTACGGTGCCGTTTGAAGCATGCATGAGTAATGGTGGAGCGGGCATGTTGTCGGATATGGTTGCCACCTACAGTCTGACTACGAACGCTGATGCGGCGTTGGCGGATCAGTTGATCGTGCTGACAACCAATGGAGCCGAACAGGTTTATTATTACTACTACAATCATCCCGCAACCGGTTGGACGGCGATCAATACCGAAGTGATCGTGACCAACGGACAGAGCCGTGTGATCACACCGCCCGCCGCCAATGCGTTCGAGATCGCCCGTGGTTTGGGGTTCTGGATCAAGCGTGTGGCCAGTGCGGATTCGACCGTCTATGTCCAAGGACAGGTCACCTCATCGAAACAGGCAACCTTAATTGCGACAGGTTTAAATCTTGTCGGGTACGGATCTTTACAGTCGTTTGACATTAACGACATCGCATGGACGGGCGCATTCGGCACAAACAACCTCAGCAGCCTATACTCTGATCGAATCATGGTTGGAAAAGGGGATGGAACGTACACGACGTATTATTATTTTGTTAAGAGAGCGGGCGCTCCTTCTTCTTCTTACTATGATCAGTTCACTAACAAGTGGGTCTTATCGACCGCTTCGGGCCCGGCTCTTCCTTCTCGGAATGTGCCTGCCGGACAGGGGTTCTGGTATCACCGTCGGGGACCCGGTCCTTTCACTTTCCGTCCTGATGGAGAATAAAAGACTAAGGAGATGATTATGAAAAGAGCAGGATTTTTGGCGCTTTTATTGACATTGGGTTGTGTGATGACGTCGCAAGCGGTCGTGATCGGTTGGGCGGCAGAGAATATTCCGAGCGGGACTGGTTGTGCAAATCTTGTCTATGTGTCATCAGGTTCAACGATTTTCGACGGGGATGGACAGTGGGCATCGGGTGTAACGCCGATTCAATCGAATGTCACCGGCGCGGCCATAGACGGTTCCTCCGTGTTCCCGCAGGAATCGACGGATTCGATCCTTCGTACGGAGGGTAATTATTATGTCGTGTTGTTTGACGACAGCGCGGTTGTCAATTATTCGGTCAGTACCACGGCTCTCGCATACAACGATGGCATCATCGGAACTTCGGAATTTGATCCTGTGAGCGGTTATTTCACGCCCGATTCGTTTACAGCTTGGGCCTCAATACCAGAGCCGAGCACGGCGATGTTGCTGGTTTTTGGTGCGGCTGCCGCTACTTTGCGGCGCAGGAAACAGGCATAAAGAATAGTCATGTTGCTTCTTGAGTTTCGTCCTGTTACGCGTGGCCGTTTACGTCGGTCGCGCGTTTCTTTTTGGATTATCACTTTGGCGGCGTTGGCCCTCTACGGCGGGACCGTGATCACGTATGCCTTTCCCGGAAGTTCTGCGGTATGGATGTCGTGGGTTTCGGGGGTGGATGTCCGCGAGGTGCCGTCTCATCCGCTGTTGATGTTGCTGGGGCATTGGGTTGCCGGTTTCCACGGGTTGTCGATGGCCTCGCGATTGAATCTGTTGTCGGTCGTCGCGGGAGCGTTTACGGTCGGTTGGGCCTATAAGATCGTCTGGTTTCTCGTTTTTGAAATGATGCGGGAGGAGTCGGCGATCACGCATTCGTCCCGGAATGCGCAGTTCGGCGGTGGCGTGGCCGCGTTAGCCGTGGCGACGAGCCTGCCTGTTTGGCAGGCGGCTACGCTTTTTCGTCCAGAGATCTTTGATATCGCTCTTTTGTTGGCTTGTGCGCATCTGTTAACCGTCTACGCGCGGTCGCAAAAGGTTTTCTGGCTTTTGCTGTTTGGCATGCTCTATGGCGCGGGGGTGGCAGAGTCGCCTCTTTTCATTGCGGCCGCACCGGTCATGGCGGCTTTCGCCGTCATGACGGAATGGAAACTCGCTTGGTGCAGAGTGGGACGCCTTTTCTCCGCCGCATGGTTGTCAATGGCGGTTTTGTTGGGCATCCATTGCCTGTCCGCGCGTGCCTTCGCTGTGAGTTATGGGATGGCGCCTACGGCGGAGGCGCTCCTCCGCATTGTTGTTTCGGTGCTGCGTGAGCAACTGGACATCGTTGCCACGTTGTTGCCTGAACGGTTGTGGTTTTCCGTGTTCGTTTTGGGCGTAGGATCGGCCGCCGTGTCCTTCTTCGCCGCGTTCAGAACGTTGGATAATCGCCGTTCTTTGAGCCTTTTCATTTTGAGTACGGTCCTTACGGCGTTTGCGCTGCTGCTTCTGTTCAATGTGCCCTTCTCTCCTTGGGGCGTTGTCGCGCCGAGGGGCTTGATACCCGCTGCCACATACGTTCTGTCGGGTATCGGAATCGGGCTGCTGACCGCCTCATGGCGCGCGCTGGCGGTGTTGAACGATCCGTTGGATGACGATGTGCCGATCAATGCGTCGGAGTCTTGGAACAAGGAAGGAACGACACTTGCGGATACGCCCTCTGCCATCTGCGCCATGAGTCGCGGAACCGGTCTTCTGATGGTGCCGGTTCTCATTGTCGCGATTCTCATCGCCGGCGTTTTAAACGGATGGCGACATGACCGAGATAACGGGGCGTTCGCAGACCGTGCCGCAAACGTGATTTTAGATACTCTTCAAGGGCGGACGTGGATTGTTGCGAACGGCTTGATCGATGCGAATTTGTTGCTTCAGGCTCATGAGCGGGGCATGACTGTGCATCTGTTGTGCCCATATCGTGCGCGGGAAAAGAATTACACGGATGCCCTTATTCAAAAGCTCGTTGCGGATCCGGATTTTTCCGAAAACGTTAAATTGCGCGGCGCAAGTTTGCTTGCCTATAATCTTCATCTGTTTGTTGATGACTTGTTTTCAACGGATGAGGCCATCGGTCGTAAGGCTGTCTGCATGGGGTTGCCTGATATCTGGTATGGGGCTGGGTGGGTGCCGGTCTCCGAGCGGTTGTTTTACGGCGGCGTCAAGAGTTTGGAACCGCTCAAATCGCGTAATCCGTTAGCGGACCATATGGTCTTTTGGAGCCAATGGAAGCCGTTTCTTGAGGCGGCTGAGGGCGCTCCCTGGCAGTTGTCGTATCGCCACCGCGTGGCGTTGCGGAAGCATTTTGCTTTCATCGCGAATAATTTGGGCGTGACGCTGGATGATCTGGGCAAACCCGAAGAGGCCTTTGTCGCTTATTCTCAGGCCCGCCGGATTTATCCCGACAATATTAGCGCACTGCTCAATGTCTTCGAGCTGATTTCACGCGGCTATCATCCAGAGATGAAAGACGCGGTTGATCAGCAACTGCGTCATAAAATCGCAAGCACCCACGAACGCTATCCTCTCTGGTCATTGAGCCGATATTATGGATACGTCCGAAATTATGAACTGTTCGTGAAGATGGGGTGGTCGTGGGCTTTGTCGAGCAGTCCCGGATCGGTTCTGGCTGGACTGCGGAGCGCCTATTCGCTGCAACAGGATGACGAGAAGCGTGTCGCTCTGACGGCGATGATGGCTTCGATCTATGAGATGAGGGGGGATTTTGCGCAAAGTGCGGCCGCGTATAAGAAGACCTTGCAGAGTGATCCCAAAAACATATTCGCCATCTCGGGACTGGTCCGGCTTGCTTTGCAGCAAAGTGTCGTTGAAAATGCGCGTAAGATACTGGAGGCGGGGGAAGCTACCGGCGCGCCGAAACGACAGCTCCGTCAGGATTGGGCGGCCCTTTATCTTGTGGCGGGCGATTTGCCGCGTGCCCGTGTTCTGTTGCAGGAGATTGCGGAAGAGCCGGACGCGTCCCCCATGTCGTTATCGATGTTGGCGATGGTGATGATCGAGCAGAAGGAAGTGTCGGCGGTCGAGACGAAGATACTGCCGCGGTTGATGAAAACGTCCGAGGGGCAGAACACCTATTTTACACAGGTCATCCAAGGCCGAGTCTGGCAAAGCAAGGGCAAATCAGGGTACAAGAACGCGCGGATTTGTTTCCGTCGAGCTTCTCTGATCCGTCCCGATGTGCAGGCGTTGCTTGATGTCCTGCTCATGTTGGACGTGGCGTTGGAGGATCAGAAATCGGCTGAGGCGCACGCGCTTACGATTTTGCGGCAACGTCCGGATCAGCCTTACGCGAATTTCATAATGGGTTCGATCCGTCTTGAGCAGGGTCAATATGGCGATGCGGAGGGGTATTTGCGACGCAGCACCTCCGGCAATGCGCCGACGCTTGCGGCACTTAATAATTATGCTCAGGTGCTTTGCCGTATCCGCAAACTGGATGAGGCGGAAAAAATTGCGCGTCGTGCGGTTACGCTGGAAACCGGACGCTACGAGGCTTGGGCGACATTGGCCTTTGTTCTGGCGGAAAAAGGGGGTGTCGAACAGGCGGCGGAGGCGCTTGCCAAGGCCCGTTCGCTCAACACGGAGGATTCGCGGTTGAATTTCGTGGACGCTTTGATTTCGATCAAACGCGGTGCAGCCGATACGGCCGAAAAATCGATTGCGTTGGTTCGCAACGTGTCCGCCCTTTCTGTGGCTGACCGCCGTGAACTGGAAAATCTGCGCGATGAAATCGCACGCCTTCGCCGGGGGAAGTAAGGCGCAGATAAGACGGGAGCAGCGCGCATGTGCGAATCGCCCTGATTTGTCGCGGGACGGGCCTCTTTCTCTGATTCATGCCGGACGGACGCAAAGTAAAGGCCGCAGCGGTCTTGTCGGGTGTTTTCTGTCGCTTGTTCCAAGGCCGTTTGCCACTTTTCTGATTGTTGTTTTGGACCGCGCGTCGCGATAAAAAGGGGAAAATTATGATGAAGCGGATCTGTTTTTTTACAGCAGGGTTCTGCGCGCTGGCCGTGACAGCCGTGGCGCAATTGGGGCTGGAGTTAATCGAGAACGGCGATTTGTCGAAGCTCAATGCCAAAGGGTGGCCGGTCGGTTGGCCGCAGGGGAGGCAGGCCCGAATCGAAAATGGCGCGCAAGGTAGCCGATTGGTTCTCGACGGGCCGAATTCAGGTGTGAGTTTCAAGATTCCTTTGAAAATCGAATATGGCCAGCTCAAACTCTCCATGAAGATGAAAGTGACCGATGTCGCGATCGGCACGGATAGTTGGCAGACCGGGCGTCTCGTCATGTCCTATCATGATGCGAAGGGTGCTCGTGTCGGGGAGTGGCCGAATGTTTTCGGCATGACCGGCACCACGGATTGGATTGATTGCGAGCGTGTATATGCCCTTCCGACGAATGCGGCGTATCTGCAACTCGGCCCATGCAATCTGGGTAAGACCGGAACGGTCGAGTTTCGCGATCTTTCGCTGACCGTCAGTCGGATGCGTGCGCTGACTCAAGCGGACGCGCCGCTGCCGCTTGGCGCGGCGGCTGATCCGTGGACGGTGGAGGATGCCTGGCGACAGACAACGCCGACGCGCGAACGGGTCTGTTTGAACGGACTGTGGGGCTTCCGTCCCGTGCTGAAGGAGGAGAATGCGGAACGTGTGCCGATGAGGGGCGATTGCTGGGGGTGGTTCAAAGTCCCGGGCCTCTGGCCGAATAACGCGAAGGATTTGACGGGCGGCATGCAACGGGTATGGCTTGCGCCGTGGCTGGAAGAAAACGGCGGCGAGACGGCGTTTGATCAAGCATGGTACAAACGGACATTCATCGTGCCGAAACGTTGGCATAAACACCGCATCGTGCTTGACTTTACCATGCTGCAGACGCATGTGAAAGCGTTTGTGGATGGCGTCGCTTGCGGTGAGCTGTGGTATCCGGGCGGCGAACTTGAGTTGACCGGTAAACTTCACCCCGGAAAGGAACATGAGTTGGCTCTATTGGTGACGGCATGCCCCCTGACCTCGGAGCGCAATGCCTTTATGGCGCCGGACCGAATCATTACCGATAAGGCTTCCGTTCATCTCAAAGGGATTGCGGGCGATCTCTTTCTGTGCGCGATGCCTGCTGCCGCACGGTTGGCGGATGTGCAGGTCATCACGTCTGTCAAAGACAAGACGGTGACTTTCTCTGCGGAAACCGCAGACCTTGACAAAGGTTTTTACCGCCTGAGTGCGGAGGTAACGGGATGCAATGAATCGCCGCACGTGTTTAAATCGGGCACGTTGATTCCTGATGCTGCGGGGATTCTGCGTTTTACCGCGCCATGGCCGGATGCTAAACGGTGGGATACCGACACGCCTCAGAATCGTTACAAGGTTTTGCTGACGTTGACGGATGATTCTGGCAATCTGGCGGATACGCTGACGCCGGTGTCGTTCGGGTTCCGCGAGATAAGTATTGCGGGACGTGATTTTAGGTTGAACGGCACGCCTCTGCATTTGCGTGCGTTGTATAATGCCTCGGCCAACGGCAATGCGGACAAGGCGACAGCGACGGCGGCGCGCGAACTGTGTCATCGCATGTTCGCGTATGGATTCAATGCCATAATCAGCGGTAATTATGATTTCGCCCCCGGTTCGGTAGGATATCTGGATGGCTTGTTGGAGGCGTGCGACGAGACGGGGATGCTGATGGCTTTCTCGCTGCCTCATAAGAAGGATTTCGGGAACAAATTGGATGATCCGAAAATGGCTGAACTGTACAGAAAGCAGGCGGCATGGTTGATCCGGCGGGCACGCAATCATCCCTCGGTGATTCTTTACGCGATGAACCACAATAGTACGGGATATTATGGCGATCAGAACCCGATGAAAATCGATGGCGTATACGATATTCTGAAGTTTACGGATTTCAAGAATGACTGGATACCGAAACAGCGTAAACAGGCCGCAATCACGGAAGCAATCGCCAAGTCGCTTGATTCCACGCGCCCCGTATACCATCACGAGTCCGGCAACTTGGGCGATCTGCATACGGTGAACTGCTATCTCAATTGGGCCCCCGTTCAGGAACGAAGCGACTGGGCAGAACATTGGTCCACGCAAGGGGTGAAACCGCTTTTTTTGTTGAGTGGGGTCTGCCGCATATTTCCAGTTGGTCGAGTTATCGCGGACCTAAATTCATTTGGCGGTGCGAGGCGTTTCAGAGTCTGTGGGCGGCTGAATTCGCGGCGCAGTTTTGGGGAGATGCGGCCTATCGAGATGACGCGGCGGCCGTGCGGGCGCTTGATCATGAAGAGGCTCTATGGGCGGTCGGAAAACCTTTTGCGTGGAGTGCGTTGAATCGGCCGCTACACGCGTTGACGCAAAACTATCAAGCGGTCCAGGCTCTTTTCGGAAAGGACAACTGGCGCTCACATCGCGCGTGGGGCGTTTCGGCGATGTTGCCGTGGGATCAGGGCGATTTCTGGAACCGCGTGGCCGAGACTCCGACGGTTGATGTCGAGAAGCCGATGGAAGGACTGAAGAGCCCCGGGATTGTTCCGGACCGCATTTCTGCAGGCGGACAGTATGTTCAGGACTTGGGCGTGCCGGAAGCTTTTGAACCCTCTGCGGTCGGACATATGCTGTTGCGTTGGAATATGCCCGATTGCGCTTTTATCGGCGGCCCGCTTGACTCGTTCACCTCGAAGGATCATTTGTTTTCGCCCGGGGCAAAAGTCAGCAAGAGCCTGGTTGTTCTGAATGATCGACGTCGAACGCAGACGGTGACGTGGACGTGGCGGTTGTGGCGGCAGGACAATGTGCTGCTTCAAAATGTCGGGCGCCTTGAAGTTCCTGCCGGAAGCAAGCGGGTCGTGCCGCTAACGTTCACTTTTCCGAAAGGGACGAGGGACGGCCAGACTTTACGGCTGACGGCGTCGTTTGATTTCGAAGGCGGATTGACTCAGACAGATGAATTGGAGCTTCGTGCCGTGCAGCCGCCGCAGATGTCCGTTTCAGACGCGCCGGTGCAGTTGTACGATCCTCACGGGTTGACGGCATCGCTGTTTGATCGGCTCCGCGTGCCTTATGTGAGTTTTGATGGAAAACGTGAATTGGGGACGAACGGCGTGCTTGTGATCGGGCGTGAAGCGTTGGACGAAAACACCGCCGGAATATCATGGTTGGCGAAAGTTCCCGGCGGGTTGAGGGTTCTTGTTTTTGAGCAGCGGGCTTCGGTTTTGGAGGGCGTTTTCGGCTTCCGGATCGCCGAACGCGGGATGCGTCGGCTCTTTCCTCGCTTCACGCATCCCGTAACGCGTGATTTTGATGCGGCTTGTTTTCGTGACTGGTCTGGGGCCGCGACGTTGTTGACGGCTCACTTACACGACATTCCGGAGCAGGAGAGTCATGATCCGAAATGGCATTGGTGCGGTTTTCAGAATACGCGGGTGTGGCGTTGCGGCAGCCGTGGCACTGTTGCGTCGGTCATGATGGAAAAGCCGGCAAAAGGCGATTGGCGGGCTCTTGTCGATGGCGGGTTCGACATGCAATATGCGGCTTTGCTTGAAAACGCGGAAGGCTGCGGCCGCGTGCTTTTCTGCCAGTTGGATGTGACGGGCCGCACAGACAATGAGCCGGTGGCCGATCGTCTGGTGATTAATCTGTTAGCCTATCTTGCTCATGGTGTGTCCGTGGAAGGAAAACGAACGGTCGTCTGCGCGGATGAGAAACGCCTGACGCTCGCTCGGGCGTTGGGCGCGACCGCGGAACGTGCGGAGGTCTCCTCGTTCGGTTCGGACACGCTGCTGGTGGCTGGATCAGGGGCAGTTGCTCCGCAGGGGTTTGCGCAGGCTGTGGCGCAGGGCATGAATGTGATGTGTTTGGGCATGACCGGAGAAGAGCTGAGGACGTGGTGTCCCGTGCCGATCGCAACGGTCAGGACCAACGCCTGTTTCGGCCGAATCGAAAAGAGAGAGCCCGAATTAAACGGGTTGTGCAATGCGGATTGGGCGTGGCATGGTCGCGTGACTTTCAATGCTTTGGCTGTTCCTGAGGGCGAACGGGCGTCCGCCTCGTCCGCGTTAAGGGTGATCCGTTACGGGCGGGGCCGTGTGGTGATGTGGCAGGTTCCGCCATGGATGATCGATGAGGTGTCCAAACCGTACATGCGCACCAGCAAGCGGCATGCGAATGCGATGGCGGCGCGATTGCTGTCGAATTTGGGAGCGGAACTTCATGCGCCGCTGAATGAACGATTGTTGCAGGCAGAAGAGAAAGAGTGGCTCAAGAGCTTCTGTCTGGATGTCCCCGAGGCGGGGGATGATCCTTACCGCTATTATCGATGGTAGACCTTCCTGCTTGTCACCCCTTGTCGCTTTTGGTGTAATCAACACGCGATGGAAATCAAAAAGAATTCTTTTACTTTCGTGCTTACGAAGGAACAGCAGGAGGCTCTTAAAATCCTGCTCAACATGGGCAATTACAAGCGCAAAGAGGTGCCTCATACGCTCATAGCGGTTGAGGCTCAGGACTGCGTAGTCAATCTCTATAAGAGCGGGAAGTGCCTTGTGCAGGGCAAGGGGGCTGAGGATTTTGTGATTTTCTTCCTTGAGCCCAACGTGCTCCAAGCCGCCACGGTTGGCTATGAAGAGATCTTGAATCCCGATCTTGTTTCGCCGCACATGGGTATCGACGAAAGCGGTAAGGGCGATTTCTTCGGTTCGCTGGTGGCTTGTGCGGTTTACGTGGACCCCGATCTTGCGCATGCCATGCAGGAGATCGGCGTGAAGGACTGCAAGTTGCTCAGCGACAAATCGGTTTTCATTATCGGTCATAAGACCCGTCAGCTTCTTGGCCCCAAACGTTTTGCCATGGTCGCCATCGGACCTGAGGCCTACAACAGGCTCTATGCCAAAATGCGTAACGTGAACACATTGTTGGCTTGGGCGCATGCGCGCTGCATCGAAAATCTGCTGGAAAACGTGCCTGATTGCCCTCGCGCTGTGGCCGATCAGTTCGGCGCCAAACAGTTGATTGAGCGTGCCCTGATGAAGAAGGGCCGTTCGATCAAGTTAGACCAGCACCACAAGGCGGAATCGGATATCGCGGTTGCCGCGGCTTCCGTTCTCGCCCGTGAGGCCTTTTTGCGCGGGCTTGGCAAATTGGGCGAGACATATGGCATTCAGACGCACAAGGGCGCGTCTGAACAGGTTAAGACTTCGGCTATCGAGTTGGTTCGGAAATCCGGTCCTGAGATTCTGTTGAAGACGTGCAAGTGTCATTTCCGAACGGCCGATCAGGTTCTCGCCGCCTGCGGTTCCTCGCGCGCCGCACTCGGCCCTGAGGGTCAGGCCGTTTCACGTACCAAAGATGCGGACAAGGTGTAGGCCCCCGTTCTTGTCTTCTCGCCCGAAAAAAGCGGATGAACACATCGGTGTCCATCCGCCGCAACGACTTTTAAAATGAGTTTCGTTTAGTCGTGACGACCTCTGCCGCCGACATTTCCCTGCGGTCTCTGGTCGTGACGATCCCTGCCATCGAAATGTGATCCGGGACGGACGTTTCCGCCGGGCCCCGGTTGCCGCCATTCACGGATGTGCCGCGTTTCCCAGTGCCCCGGTTGTTGACGACGCCCGTGACGGCCCCATGCATCCGTGAAGTCGATCCATAACCCTTCCACCCAAACCCTGTTGTCGGCTTCCACCCAGTAACCGCCCGGTTGCGCATAGACGACGGCGGCGGGCTGCTGCGCGTAAACGACAGGGGCTGGCTGCGTGTAAACGATGGGTGCCGGTTGAACGTAAACGACCGGTGGCGGAGCGACCACTACGGGCCTTGGACCATAACAGGTGCTTGCTCTGGAGTTGACCCCAAGCGAGAAGAAATTGACGCCATCGCCAATTCCCAAACCGAAACTGACTCGGTCCGCACGCGCCGTGTCCGCTAACATCACGCACGTAGCGGCAACCAATCCGCATAAAACCGTTTTCGCTGTGTTATTCATGTGTTTGCCTTTCTGACGCGCCTGGACGACCCTCGCCATCCTCCCCGCATCTTTTAAACAGTTGAATTAAACGTCTGATTAAACCGTTTATTGCCGTGCGCGTTGTTTTTTTTCCGATCAAAAAACTTTTCGAAACAGGGACTGTCGCTCTCGGACCGGTGACGGCGATTGCGTATTGCCAGCGGCATCCGTTTTTGGCTTAATACATGTCAAACAAAGGATGTTTTGTATGGCTGAACTGATTGTCGCACTTGATGTTTCTTCCACGTCCGAAGTCGAACAGGCTGTCGACAGGTTGGGCGATGCCGTTTCTTTCTATAAGATCGGATTGGAGCTTTTCAGCGCGGAGGGCCCGGATGTGGTCCGCGCGGTTAAGAGTCGCGGCAAAAAGATTTTCTTGGATCTGAAGTTGCATGACATTCCCCGCACGGTTGAGCGTGCGGTCAAAGCGGGCGCTGAATTAGGCGTGGATCTGATGACCATTCATGCCGCAGGTGGCAAGGCGATGATTCGAGCCGCCAAAGACGCCGCTCTCTCGTGCGGTGCGAAGGCTCCCAAAATTTTGGCTGTGACCATGCTGACGAGCCTCGATCAGTCGGATCTCAGCGACTTGGGGATTGGACGCGAGATGAAAGCCCAGGTCGAGGCGCTGGGTTTGTTGGCCTGTGAGAACGGCGCGGACGGTATCGTATGTTCGCCGAAGGAGGTTGCGAACATGAGGGCGGCGCTTGGCCCGGAGGCGTTGCTCGTCACGCCCGGCGTGCGTCCGGCGGGTGCAGATGTGGGAGACCAGAAACGCGTGGCAACACCCGGCCAGGCGGTGAAGGACGGATCGACGCATTTGGTTGTGGGACGGCCGATCCTTACGGCCGCCGATCCGTGCGCGGCCGCTCGCGCGATTGCCGCCGAGATGGCGGACGCATAACTCGCGTTACCGCAGCAACAGTACCCAAGCGAGAATGATTCCGAGCGATACGAGCGTGATCGGAATGCCGGCTCTTGCGTGTTCGCGGAAGCTTAACGTTACGCCGATGCTCTTGGCTTGTTCGATCACGATCAGGTTGGCAATACTGCCGATCGTGATGAGGTTGCCTGCGAAGGTACTTGCCAACGCCAGCACATACCAGGACTCGACGTTTGTTTTTCCCAAGAACCTTACAAGGAGCATGACCGCCGGCACATTGCTGACCAGATTGCTTAAAAGCGCTCCGACCGCAGTCAGCGCGAACGGGTCTGTTACGGCAATGCCGCGGTGCGACAGCCATGCCAAAAGCTTTTCAGGCGCGCCGGTTGTCTCGATGCCCGCGATGACGATGAATAACCCGCAAAAGAGCATGATGAGGTTCCAATCGACCAGACCCAGCAACTTGCGGGTATCCATGCGACGGCTGCATAACAGGACGCCGCCCGCTGTCAGCGCCGTGATTTCGCGGGGTATGTTTGTAAAGAAAAGAACCATGACCGCCATTGTGGCCAGTAGACCCTTCCGGATTTGCCAGATGTTCGCGGTCGGGTTCGAAGACGAAGGGGGTGGCCGGGGCGGAGGTGACGCTGTCGTCGTTCCGGTCATCTTCCCCCGGTAGAGGAAGAGAAGAAGGCCGTATGCGGTAATCATAGAGGCCAGCGTCGGCGCGATACTCCAGCGCAGAAAACTTCCGAAATGGAGATTGCCAACCTGCCCGATAAGCATGTTTTGCGGGTTGCCGATAAGCGTGGCGGCGGATCCGATATTACAGGCGCAGGCGAGTCCGATCAGATAGGGCATCGGATTGAGTCCTGTTCGCAGTGCCGTGGCCGTCAGAATCGGTGTGAAGGCGAGACACACGATGTCGTTGACAAGTGCGGCGGAAAGCGCGCCGCTAACCGTCATCAGCAGGAAAAGGAACCGCTTCGGATGTGCCGTGAGTCCGCTTAGCGCTTGGGCCGTACGTGTGTAGAACCCGCTCAGTCGGAGTTGCGCCGAAATCAGCATCAGCCCAAAAAGCAAAAGCAGCGTGGGCGCATCGATCGCGGACATGGCGGATGTGAGCGGCAAGATGCCCGTCGTGACCATCGCGATCGCTCCCAACAGGGCGACGCCGGTGCGGTCAATCGTTAAGCCGGGGATGCCGCCGATTGCGATGCCGCAATAGGTGACGCCGAAAATCAGCCAGCAAGCCAAAGTGTTCGTCATGGGCGCTTATCATACCGCATCTCTTCGATATCCCGCAATCGCGGGTATGTTTCAACATCAAATCGGACGTTTTGCGGCCAGGTTGCCGCCGGTTGTCTTGACTCCCCGCTCCGACCCTTTTATAGTGTCGGTCACGGAGGGAAAATGATAGCAGCCAAAAGAGGGGGGATTGTGGCGGCATGCCTCATGGCCGGCATGGTGTGGGGACAGAAGCTGGCCGTGGTTGAGCGTCTTGATGTCGCGCCGGTTTGGGCGGGATGTCCGGTTTCATTCGCGATGCTGACGCACAGCAACAAGCAGTTTCTCGCGTATTATAGCGCGGAACGCGTGATGACTCTGGCGCAGCGCGAGTTAAACACAAACGCTTGGACCTTTGTCGAATTGCCCTCCAAATTCGGTTGGGATAGCCACAATTACGTGACGATGTGCATAGACGATGCGGACTATGTGCATGTCCCAGGAAATATGCATTGTGTGCCACTGGTCTATTTCCGCAGTGAGGAACCGCTCGATATCCGGTCGA
Source organism: uncultured Lentisphaeraceae bacterium (assembly GCA_964612775.1). Taxonomy (GTDB): domain Bacteria; phylum Verrucomicrobiota; class Kiritimatiellia; order RFP12; family UBA1067; genus DAOPZC01. Next base: position 3,191 of record CAZTDL010000003.1, on the reverse strand, counting down.
TGAGGCCGATTCATCGCATGACTGGCGAATGCGAGAAGCGCGTGACTTATCCTCGTTTTATTAAAGGTCCTGACGGCGCGTTGCTCTTTACCTATCGCGATGGCGGCAGCGGCAACGGCTCAACCTTCTGGAATCGGTATGATTGTGTGTCTCGGACGTGGTCGCGGTTGCTGGACGTTCCTTTGTTCGACGGCGAGGGGAAGATGAACGCCTATCCTTGCGGGCCCGTGTTTGGGTAAGGATGGCTTTTATCACATGTCTTGGGTGTGGCGTGATACTCCCGCCTGCGAAACATGTCACGACCTGAGTTATATCCGCAGTCGCGATATGAAGCATTGGGAAAACGCGGCCGGTCAACCTGTGACGTTGCCGATCCGGCTGGGTGCCGACGTGGTGGTGGACCCTGTGCCGATCAGAGGCGGACTCATCAATCCGTGTCAGAATATCGGATTCGATGCGCAGGGCCGTGTGATTGTAACCTATACGAAATACGATGCGGCGGGCAACACGCAACTCATGAACGCGCGCTATGAGAAGGGCGCATGGAAACGCTATCAGACGTCGGATTGGAACTACCGCTGGGATTTTTCCGGCGGCGGGTCGATCATTGGCGATGTGGGGGTGGGGGCTGTGGAGGTTCAGGACGGCGTGCTGGTCCAGAGCTATTCGCACGCCAAATCGGGCGGCGGACGCTGGCGTTTGGATGAGACCGCGCTGAAGCCGATCGGAAAAATGCCCGGACGGTTTCAATGGCCAAAAGAGATCGGACGCAACGAACACATGACGCCGGGCATGAGCCTGCGGCGTGTTTCGGATTCTGAGGCAGACCCTGTGACCGCGTTATCCTGCGATGGTTTTGTGTATCGTGGCGAATGGGAATCTTTGGCTGCAAACCGGGACCGTCCCCAACCGGGGGGCGTGCCGCCTCCGGCGATTTTTCGTGTCTACAAGATGAAGATCCTTAAATAAGGAGGTCATGATGATCGATGATGTGTATACGATGGGGAAAGAAATGGATCTGAAGAAAGAGATGAAGCGTACGCTGGAAACGCCGAAGTTGCCGGCGAATCTGGCGCTGAAGATGATGTTTTTGACCTTTGATATTCTCTAGGGCAGGGGGCGTTCTCTGCCCAAAGTAATGGTGCTGGAGATCCTTGCGCGGTATCCCTATTGGGCTTGGGAGAATGGAGCCTATAAGCTGTTGTCCAAATGGCATTGCGCGACCCGTCCCGTGCCGCGAGAGAAAATCGAGACCGCGCTGCGGCATATTCGGATGGGGCGGGAATCTCAGGATAATGAACAGTGGCATATGCTTTTGTGGGCGGATCTTTGTCAGCAGAAGGGCCTTGCGCTTTCCTGGTTTCGTCACTTTGCCTTGCCGCGCCATATGACCTTTGTTTATTTCTATATGACACGCATCATGTATTGGATTAAGCCCGAGTGGTCATTTGCCATGAATGCGGCCTTCGAATCGCACGCAGAGCACGAGTATATGCTATATGCCCGCGAGCATCCTGAGTTCGAAGATGAGCCGGTCGATTCGGTTTGGTTCAGCGTTTATCCCCGACAGAAAACACTGGCGGATCTTGTGAGGCGCGTCGGGTTAGATGAGCGCGATCACATGAATCACTCGCTCGACGAACTGAAACGGTTGCAGGCGCGGTAACCGTTGCCGGACCTGCTTGAAATCGAAAATGTGGAAAACAGGGCGGATCAAGTGCTAATCCCAGTCATTGCCGGAATAGAAAATAGCTTTGTGGTTCGATCTTTTTCCCCTTGTGTTGAAACGGATCGGCACGGTAGTTGGAAATGATTTCCGCTCCGTTTGAAAAGGCCGTGCGGAACACGTCGGGCGCGATCTGCTCGTGCTGCTCCATGAATTCGAGCTGGAGGTCGGCAAGCGCGCTGAACTCGTCGTACCCCTTCTTGACGAACGCCACCGACTTTGCCAGTTCTTCGTCCGTCGCGCAGGTCAGGTCGGAGCTGCCCATCCAGTTTTTGTTGTCGGCCTTGAACCGTGAATAAAAATAAAAACTCGAACGGCCGTTGAATTCGGCCAGCTTCGTCTGCGTCAACTTGTCCTTTGTCGCCGCGTTCATGGTTTCGGTGAAGGGATTGTTCAGGATGATGCCGTTGTAGACGAGCTGCCAGATCGGGATCAGCCGGTCGTGCATGGGATTAGCCTTGCCCGTGAGGCCGTTGAAGTAGACGTAAAGCACGTAATCGAGGTTGCCGCAGGCGAAATCGAATGCGCCTTCCGAGGCGACGCCGCCGATGTGGTCTTTGCACGACTGCAGGATGCGGTCGAACCAAAACGCGCTTTCTTTCGGCGTGCAGGGATGATTCGGATCGAAGCAGCGCGGCGGTTGCAGGATGGTGATCACGTCGATATAGTGCAAGCCTCGGAAGCCTAAATCGGCGACCTTCTGGATGTCCTGCGGATAAAACCGCTCATATGAACGCTGCGGGCAGAGCGCGTACATCCGGCCGCCGCTCCAGACCGCGTTCGAGAAGGGTTTGCCCTCCGGCTTCTTGACCGGCAGATCCGGATCCCAGCAGTCCGCGATGCTGTAGCCATCCGAGCTGTTCGTGTGCCCCACGATCTGGAACCCCATGCGCTGCGCTTTTTTGATCAGCGCGCGGAGCTTGGCCTCGCCCCCCAAACCTTCCTCGACCGGAAAGATCTGGGGCCAGCGACCGTCATGGCCTTTCTGGTTCCAGCCGACCAGACAGATTTCAGCGTTCTTGATGCCTGCGCGGTCAAACGCATCCAGAATGTCGCCGACGCGATCAAAGGTGACGGCCACTTTCATGGGCGGCTCGGTCGCGAGCGTCTGCTCCGGAACAGGACTGGGCGCGGGTTTCCAGCCTTGGCGAACGCGGACCTCAATGCTCTTTGCGGCATAGGCCAGTTCGGGATGCGTCTTCATGCGCTCCTTGATCGGATGGCAGACGCCGCGCGTAAGCTGATAGTTCCGATAGGCGCGCGCCATGCCCGCGTAGTCCGCGTCCTTGCCGGTCAGCAGGCAGTAATGGATCGTCAGGTCGTCCGGCGGCACAAACCCCGCGACGTGAAAGCGCGGCGCAATCGTGTAGACGCCGTCCTTCGCGCGAACGTACAGGTCGTACTCGAACCGCATCGTGGCCACGATGCCGACGTCACGGATGCCCTACCTTTCGCGGGCCTGGAT
>CAZTDL010000002.1:3993-34346 GCA_964612775.1 uncultured Lentisphaeraceae bacterium | reverse complement strand
GCGGATTTATGGTTCCGAATGGTACGCGTCTGTTAAACGGCAAGGGCTTTTTGCACGAGATCGACCATCGTACGCCAACCTACAATTGCGATTTGGATGACTTTGTCTCCATCGGCTGGATGGTGCCGTGGAAGGATCAGGCGGAAACGGACGCGGGTCTTAAGCGCGAATTCGCGTTGGCCATTATCAATCAGACCTCGTTATGGTGTTTTGACATGTGGGGAGGGGTGTTCGAAACACCCGCGACCATGCGGCTTGTGGGCCAGAGCAAGAGGCTGTGGGATGAATATGCGGCTGCGATGCCGCTGAAGTCTCTTGCCGAGGTGGCGCTGGTGGTGGATCCGCAAAGCGCGAAACTGGTCAATGATCAGAATCCGCTGGTCGGAAAGATTTATCAGGCCACGCGTAACAAGCTGAACCGTTTAGGTGCGCCGTTCGAGGTCTTTTCGTTCAATGATCTGCCGCGTGCGGAGCTGTCGCCGTATAAGGTGCTTGTTTTTCCGGGGCTTTTCGAGATCACACCGGCAAAGATGGAGATGCTGAAGACCTACGCGTTAAAGGAGGGCCGTACGGCCGTGTTTGTTTACGCGCCGGGAATCAGCGATGGCCAGAATCTCGACGCGGCCCGCGTAAAGGAACTGACGGGGACACGGTTCAAAACAGAGGGCGTTTGCACGGTCAAACGCGACGGATGGACGGCCGTGTATGTTGGATCATATGATGCTTTGACGCCGCTGACGTTACGTCAGGCCGCAGTTGAGGCCGGGGTCACGATTTATTGCGAAGAGGCCGTGCCGGTGTATGCCAATGAGCGTTTGGTTGCGGTTCATATGGCAAAAGGCGGAGAAAAGACGATCACGTTGCCGTTCGCGTGCAAGAGTGTGAAAGAGTTGTATACAGGGCGTGTGTTTCCTGTGACGGATAGGCGCGGTTCTCGTATACCTTTGCGTCGCCGGATACGGCGCTGTTTGAAATGGTACGGTGAAGAGGGGACTGCTGTTTGGATAGATCGCAAAAAGGGGAATGGAAATGAGAAAGTTGTGGATGGGGGTGTTGGGCCTTGTCGCTGTTTTGTCCAATGCTGGCGAGATTGTTCTATATGATGCGGCGATCACACCCGTATCGGCGGTGGTTTCGCATTCGGGCGGTAAGTTTGCCGTCAAAGATGGTGTGCTGGAGGTTGCGACGAAGGGGAATACAGGATATCCCGGTGTGCTGATTAAAGGGACTTGGGATTTATCCGCATGTAACCGCATCGCGTTCGAGCTGATGCATCGCGACCACAAACGGGATTTGCCGTTAACGGTTCGTCTTGATAATCCGGATGCTAATTCGGGTAAATCGCAGGGCGTGTTTGTCGATCAGGTCAAATTGTCGGGCAAAGGATTGAAGACGTGTTCCGTCGCCTTGCCGCCCGCCCTTCCGTATGGGCGAGAGATCAGCAGTAAGCTTTTTGGAATGCGAAACGGTCCTTTAATGACCGCCGGTATTGTGGCCGATCTTGATGCGTCAAAAGTCGTTGGCGTGGCGGTCTACATGAAGGAACCGAAACTGGATTGGCTGTGGGGCGTGAAGCGCATCGTGGCTTATACGGGGGAGACCGCTGCGGTGCCGGACTGGATGAAACTCCCGGCCGACAAATTTTCCCGTTTATTGATCAATACGGACAGTTCAAATACAAGGACTGGCCGGGTAAGGTGCATTCCGATGCGGATCTGAAGAACGCACGCACTCGCGAAGCCTCCGACTTGACGGCTCATCCGGGGCCGAAGGGGTGGAATCAATTCGGCGGATGGGCGGAGGGGCCGAAACGTCAGGCGACCGGACATTTTCGTGTGGAGAAAATCGACGGCAAGTGGTGGATGGTGGATCCCGAAGGCTACCTATACTGGTCGCATGGCCCCGTGCGCGTGACGCCTTCGACGGCCATCACGCCGCTGGATAACCGCGATTTTTATTTTGCCGATCTGCCTGCGGAAGGTACGCCTTTCGCGAAATTTTACACGACGCGTGACGAACTGCTATATCCTTATTATGTGAAGCGCAATATCCAGCGTACCTATGACTTCTCGTCTGCCAACTGCTACCGTAAGTACGGCGAGAACTATTACGATATTTTTGCGGATCTTGCGCATGTGCGTCTGCGCAGTTGGGGCTTGAATATGATCGCGAACAGCTCCGATAAGAAAATTTGTCTTATGGATCGTACACCCTATATAGACCGCTTTGAACTCAAGTCAAAGCCGATCGCGGGAAGTCATGACGGTTGGTGGCCGTTCCGCGATCCGTTTGATCCTTCCTTTCGCGCCGATGTTCATCGGCTGATGGCGGAACACAGGCAGGAAATGGACGATCCTTGGGGTTTCGGGTTCTTCGTTGATAATGAATTGAGTTGGGGCGGCCCAACGGATTTGGCGGCCTAGACGTTGGCTTCGCCTGCAGATCAAGTGGCCAAGGCGGAGTTTCAAAAGCGCATGCAGACGAAGTACGGAGAGATCGAGAAACTCAATGCCAAGTGGGGTTCGACATACGCGAATTGGGATGCTTTTCTTTCGGGTGTTCAGCGTCCGGGCGCTGGCGCGACAGAAGACCTGACCGAGTTCACGTTGGCGATTGCCGATGCCTATTTCAGGAATATCCGCGAGGAGTTTAAGGCTGCGGCCCCCAATAAACTTTATATGGGGTGCCGCTTCGCAGGAAGGGGTCCTGAATTCGCGTTACGCGCCGGCGCGAAATATTGCGATATTGTCAGTTTCAATATTTATGCGCGCCATTTGGATGATTTCAAACTGCCGCCGGATATCGATAAACCCGTGATAATCGGCGAGTTCCATTTTGGGGCGTTGGACCGAGGCCTGTTCCATCCGGGGCTGATCAAACTTGAGAGTCAGGAGGAACGCGGCCGGGTTTATGTGCAGTATGTGACTTCGGCCCTCAAACATCCGAATGTCGTGGGTGTTCACTGGCACCAGTTCGGCGATCAGGCGACGACGGGGCGATTCGATGGCGAGAATTTCCAAGTCGGTTTCTTGGATTGCTGTGATACGCCGTATCCCGAGACCATCGCGGGTATCCGGGAGGTGGGGTATAAACTGTACGAGATTAGAAATCGTGCAATCGTGAAATAGCATGAGTGTGTGTCTCGATGGAAGGGGTTTCACCCTGCGGGGTATAGACTCCGAACAATTGAACGAGTAAGGAGAAAGGGAACGGAAAATGATGCGATTTAAGGATAAGGTGGTGTTAGTCACAGGAACAAGCCGGAATACTGGCGTGGGAATTGCCGCGCTGTTTATCCGCGAGGGCGCAAAGGTCTGCGTTTGCAGTTCATCGCCGGAAAGCACGTCTAAAGGCGCGGCCGAGCTTCGCGCAATGGGGCTGACGGATTTCACTGAGACACCTGCTGATATCTCGAACATCGAGCAGGTGCGCGCGATCTTCAAAACGATAAGGGAGAAGTTCGGGCGTATTGACATTCTGGTCAATAACGCGTGTAATCAGGGCATCGGGCCGGCGTTTGAGGATATGCTCCCGGACTATTTTCTGAATGTGATTAAGACCAATCTGTTAGGCACGTTTCTGGTGTCGCAGGAGGCGGTCAAGATGATGTTGAAACAGGAAAGCCGGGGCGTGATCGTGAACTTGGGCTCGAATGTTTCAATGCGGGCCATCCGTAACCGTACGGCGTATGTGTCGAGCAAGGGCGGCATCGACGCGCTGACGCGGTCGATGGCGATCGACCTTGGCCCTAAAGGTATTCGTGTCAATATGGTGGCTCCCGGATACATTTACACGGATCGCTGGGACAAGCTCTCCGAAGAAACGATGCTGCGCAGACGCATGAATACGCCGCTCGGTGTGGAAGCGACGGCGGATGATATCGCACAGGCCGTGGCGTTTATGGCTTCGGATGCCTCGCGGAATATCTGTGGCGAGCGGCTGGTGGTGGATGCCGGTTGCAGCGCCCAGCATATGCCGGCTGATGTGGATTTGTAAGCGGTCGCCGGCAGGTGGAGAATGGCATTTGCCGGTCATATCTGAGGAAATCATGGCAATATCTAAAAATTATAAGTGGGAATTGCTGACGTTGCTCTCTTGCGCGTTCTTTTTCCATCAAGCTGATCGGGCGCTGTTCAGCGTTGTCTTGATTCCGATCCAGACGGAGTTGGGCCTGACGGATGGCCAACTGGGTGAAATCGGTTCATGGATGTTCGCGACGTTGGCGGTCATGGTTCCTCTTGCGGGATTTCTGGGTGACCGCCTGAGTCGAAAATGGATTATTACGATCAGCCTTTTGTTTTGGAGCTGTGCAACCTCAGTCACGGGCATGGCCACCGGCCTGTTGGGATTAATTCTGCTCCGAAGCGTTGCGACGGGAGGCGGCGAGTCATTCTATGCGCCATCGGCATATGCGTTGTTGGCCTCTCACCATAAAGCGACGCGTTCTGTTGCGCTTTCGATCCATCAGGGCGCGCTGTACCTCGGCCTCATGTGCAGCGGTTATTTGGCAGGCATGGTCGAAGCCGCGTGGGGGTGGCGGGCGGTTTTCTATCTGTTCGGCGGATGCGGGATTGTGCTTGGACTTGTGTTTGTCTTTCGGTTGAAGGATGCTCCGAAGGAAGAGGTGAAGGCGGTGAGTGCGGCCGAAAAACCGAAAGTTTGGGAGTCCGTTTGCGTTCTTGTCAAGACGCCGAGCGTGCTGTTGGCGACGATAGGATTTTGCGCGGTGGTTTTCGTGAATAACGCCTATGTCTTCTGGGCTCCAACCTTCGTGATGGAAAAGTTCAAGGATGCGGCCGTTCCGATGACGCTTACACGCGCGGCGGGAGGGGCGATGCTGTATCACCATCTGGCGGCTTTTTGCGCGATTATGGCGGGTGGTTTTCTGACGGATTGGATGGTCAGAAATAACCCGCGTTTCAGATTGATGTTACAGGGAAGCGCATTGTTGCTGGGGGCTCCGATGATCTATTTGATCGGCAAGGCGGACGGCGTGATGGCCACGTGGTTTGCCATGGCCGGATACGGCGTTTTCAGGGGTCTTTTTGAGGTCAATACGCACGCGTCGCTATTCGATGTGGTATCGCCCAAGTATCGTTCTACAGCCGTGGGGCTGATGACGATGACCGCCTTTATTTTGGGTACCGTGCCGACGATGATGATCGGAAAGTTCTGCGATCTTCACGGTAAGGTTGCGGGCATTCAGCAGGGATTCGCGTTCTTGGCGGGTGCTTATGTTTTGGGCAGCGCGGCCATTTTTTGTTCGATGCTCTTCGCCTTTAGGCGAGACCGTGTGATTGAGCTTGTTTGAATTGTGCCGTAAAAAACGGGAGCGGGTGAAATGAAAATCACGGGAATCAAAACCTTTGTTTGCAACGCGTATCGGACGAACTGGGTGTTCGTCAAAGTGTTGACCGATGAGCCGGGGCTCTATGGTGTGGGTGAGGCGACATTGGAGTATAAAGAGCATACCATTGTGTCGGCCTGCATGGATCTGGAACGTGACTTGATCGGCCAGGATCCACGCGACATTGAGGCGTTGTGGCACAACAGCTACCGCGACGCATACTGGCGCGGAGGTCCGGTGCTGATGAGCGCGATTTCAGCAGTCGATATCGCACTTTGGGATATTTTGGGGAAGAGCTTGGGTGTGCCCGTCTGGCGTTTGCTGGGCGGAAAAATGCGTGACAAGGTGCCTTGTTATGCGAACGGCTGGTTTGCGGGCGCAAAGGAGCCTGAGGAGTTCGGGGCTAAAGCGGCGGAGGCTATCGAGACGGCGGGATGGAAGGGACTCAAATGGGATCCTTTCGGCTCAGCGTATCGGCAGTTGGAGCCTCTGGCGTTCCGCAAGGCGATCACGTGTGTGGAGAAAGTGTTTGAAGCTGTGGACGGGCGGGCCGAGATTCTGATCGAAGGTCACGGACGATTCGATCTGCCGACCGCACTGCGTATCGCCCATGCGTTGGAGGACTTCAATATCCTGTGGTTTGAGGAGCCGATCATCCCCGACACGATTGAGGCGTTGGCCGATCTGCGTAGCCGTGTGAAGGTCCCGCTTTCATTTGGCGAGCGTCTCTACAGCACATGGCAATTCCGGACGTTACTGGAGGCTCGCGGCGCGGATTTCGTGCAACCCGATGTGTCGCATGCCGGAGGTATCACCGAACTGCGCAAGATCGCGGCCCTTGCCGAGACCCATCACATCCCGTTTTGTCCGCATAATCCGAGCGGGCCGGTTGCGAATGCCGCGACCCTGCAGCTGGCCGCTTCGCAACCCGGTTTTTACTTGCTTGAAACCATGGCGAGCGATGTGCCGTATCGGCGCGAGATCTGCAATGAGTCGGGTACCTTGCGCGATGGCTACATGTCGATTCCCGACAAGCCCGGTTTGGGCGTGGATATCGACGAGACGGTCATAGCAAAGTATCCATACCAGCCGATTTCGTTGCGTCATTATAAAGGCACGCTGACAGAGATTCGCCCTCAAAATGCGATGGCGTATTTCTCGAAGTAGCGCCCGACGAAGCTCTGATCGTTTTATTGACTTGGGGTGCGATTTTGGGGCGTTTCGTGTTCGCTTTGAGGCGCGCTATGCGGTCCGATCAGAACGCGTGCAATGAGGAAAAAAGATGATGAAGAGAATGGGCTGGACCGCTTTTTTGTTTGCGACTGTAACGGCCGTTTGGGCGGGCGATAGGAATCCGTCAACCGACTGGATGCCAGAGGCGAAGGTGGGCGCTTTTATGCATTTTTTGACGGGTTCAAACAATTTTGCTTCCGTCGAGAGATTTGATGTGCCGGCCGTTGCCAAACAGCTTTCTGATGCGGGAGTACGCTACTTCGTTTTTACACTTGGACAGAATTCGGGCTATATGAACGCGCCGAATGCGACTTACGAGGCGATCGCAGGTTTCGCACCCCATACGCGCTGTTCAAAGCGCGATCTTCCTATGGAGCTTGCGGCGGCGCTCAGACCCCATGACATTCGCTTTATGCTGTATCTGCCTTGTCAAACGCCGAATCAAGATCTTCAGGCGATTCGGGGCTTCGGGGTGCCGGAGGCGCCGCTCAATAAAGATCGCAAAATCGATGTGGCGTTTGCTCGGAAATGGGCGAAGGTGATTCGCGAGTGGTCGGACCGTTATGGGACGTCTGTTGCGGGCTGGTGGCTCGACGGCGGGTACCGGTGGGTGGGCTTTAACGATGAGATTGCGACGTTGTATGCCGAAGCGGCAAAGCATGGTAATCCGAAGTCCGTGGTAACCTTCAATCCCGGTGTGAGCCTCAAGCGTTGGACGATTGCGGAGGACTACACGGCGGGTGAACTGAATGAACCTTTTACGGAAACGTGTGAGGGACGTTGGTTGGAGGGTTCGCAGTGGCAGGTCTTGACGTTCTTGGGTCAGAAATGGGGGCGGCGCGATATTCGTTACACCGATGCGCAGTGGTCCCGTTGGGTGGGGACCGTAACGGCAAAAGGCGGATGCGTGACGCTTGACTTGGGCCCGAACCATGATGCGTCGCTCGCTCCGATCGGAACGTTTGATGTGAAGCAACTCAATCAACTCAGGGCCATTGTTGACGCCGTGAGCAGGTAAGCAGGAATAAAAGAAGCCCGTGCCGTTTGGCATGGGCTTCTTTTCTCCTTTGCGTGGGAGTGTCGGTTCCCACGTCGAACGTACATCCGCAATATTATTTTGTCGCCTGTGCCGGCTTTGTGACCTCTGCGGCGCCCGTTTTTTCTGAGGCTGTCGTGGACAGGACAGGGGAAGCGCCCTTTACCTCGATCTTTTTCATTCTCGATTCCATCAGGTTTTTGCGCTCCTCGTCGTTGAGCTTACCGTCCCCATCTTTGTCGAACCGTTTGATAATGTCTTGAAAATCGGGGCCGCCCTTCGGACGATGCTTCAGGAAATCATCTTGCATCGCTTTTCGCTCGGCGTCATTGAGCTTGCCGTCGCCATCTTTGTCGTAGGCTTTTTCTCTTGATTTTCGGAATTGCTCCATACGGTTTTTTTTGCTTCAGCCAAGGCGGCTTTCTCCGCGTCGTCCAGTTTGCCGTCGCCGTTCTTGTCGAACCTCATTTCAAGCGCCTTTCGCATCTGTTCGGCTTTAGCTTGACGGGCTTCTCTCATGGCCGATCGTTCGGCCTCATTGAGCTTGCCGTCGCCGTCCTTGTCGAACAGCTTTATGGCTTCAGCACGCATGTCGATGCGGGGAGGAAAATTCGTGGATGCTAGATCTGCGGGCCTGAGTGGTACTTGCGTTTGTGCCGACAGGTCAGCGGCCATCAGTGCCAAAAGGACTGTGAAACAGACTTTACTCATTGAAAAACTCCTTCGATTCGTGGTGTATGTATGCCGTATCGCAATAAACGGGTCAAAAAACTTTTTATTGTTTGCGAATTCAGTCCACCAGCTTGCGGTGATCGTTCACCCGGCGGGATTTGCCTTCAAAGCGTTCCAGTGTGTTGGGACTTACAAGGTCGACATGCATGTGCAGCCCTGTGACGCTTTGGATGGCTGCCGTTATTTTGTCACGAACGGCCTGCATTTCCTTCATGCTGTCGAAAAACATGCCCTGATGCATTTCTATATGGACGGTCACCTCGTCCAGAGCAGCCGGACGGCTAACTTCGATCATGTAATGCGGCGCGACGGCTTCAAAATTCATGAGGGCCGCTTCGATCTGTGACGGGAAAACGTTGACGCCGCGGATGATCAGCATGTCATCCGTGCGTCCGAGAATGCGGCTCATGCGGCGCGTGGTGCGGCCGCAGGGGCAGACGCCATCGTTATAGATATAGCCGATGTCGCGCGTGCGGTAACGGATTACGGGAAACGCTTCGCGGCAGAGCGGGGTGATGACCAATTCGCCCCTTTCACCGTCAGGCAGAGACTCGAGCGTATCGGGGTCTATAGTCTCGACAATGAAGTGGTCTTCTTGAAGGTGCATGCCGTTGCGGTAAGCGCATTCGCCGCTGACACCGCAACCCTGAACCTCGGCGAGCCCGTAGTTGTTCCAGCAGCGGATATTCAGACCGGATTCGATACGCGTACGCATGTCCTCGGTCCAGGGTTCACCGCCAAAGTGAGCGTGCTCAATGGCTATCGATGTTCGGTCGATATGCCCGTTCAAAATGTCGTCCATGAGTTTTAGCGCATACGACGGCGTACAAATGAGGACTTCAGGCCGCAGATCCTGCATGCACATGAGTTGGCGCGCGGAGTTGCCGCTGGACAATGGAATGATCGCCGCTCCGACGCGCTCGATCCCGTAATGCAGCCCAAACCCGCCGGTGAAAAGCCCAAACCCGAACGCGATCTGGACCGTGTTGTTGGGACGCAGACCGCCTGAGACGAGAAAACGTGCACACAGATCACACCAGTTGTTCACGTCATTCTTCGTATAGGCCGTCCACGTGGGTTTTCCTGTCGTGCCGCTGGTGCCTTGGTAACGGGCAACCTCGCTGCGAGGCACGACAAGAAACCCGAGCGGATAACGGTCACGCAAGTCGGCCTTGGTCGTGAACGGTAACCGCCGCACATCGTCGACACTTTTGATTTTTTCGGGGGTGATGCCGATTTTGTCGAATTGTTCTTTGTAAAACGGATTCAGCGCGGCGCGAGCCACGGCGACACGAAGACGTTCGGTTTGGAGAGCGGCCCGCTGTGCCTGCGGCATGCACTCGAACTCGGGCTGCCAAATACGGTTTTCGATGATCGGCTTCGTGTTCATGACGCGTTATTTCGCTTCGCTGAAGAGGGTGACCGCATCCAACACATCTCGTCCGGACGCCTTCAGAGCCTCGATCGCGCGATCAGGGTTGTCGAAACGAAAGACAAGCACGGCCTCCGATCCATGACGGAAGGCAAAGGCGTACATGTATTCAATGTTCACGCCGGCATGGCCAATGATGTCAAGAAGCTCGGCCATACCGCCTGGCTTATCGGCGACGGCGGCGGCAACAACCTCGCGCACATTGACAACGCATCCCGCTTTTTCGAGCACATCTTTCGCTTTTTGCCACTCTTCCACGATCAATCGGACGATGCCGAACTGTTGCGTGTCGGCCAGTGAAAGCGTCACAATGTTGATGTCGGCCTCGGCCAACGTCCGGCAAATGGCGTTCAGGCGCCCTGGCTTATTCTCAAGGAACAGTGAGATCTGATTGATTTTCATCGGTGAATGCCTTTCTTGAAATTAGGCTTTTTTACGGCGATCTTCGACGCGTTTGATCTTGCCTTCGCTGCGAGGGAGCGTATGGGGTTCGGCCAGCGTGATCTTCGCGTTGATGTTAATGATGCGCTGCACAGCCTGGCCGATGCGTTGGCGCAGTCGCTCAAGCGTTTTGATGTCGTCGCTAAAAGTCTCCTTCGTGACTTCGACTTTGATCTCCAGCGTGTCGAGATCGCCGATCTTATCCACCAAGATGAGATAGTGGGGGAGAACATTGTCGACCGACATGAGCCCCGCTTCGATTTGGGACGGGAAGACGTTCACGCCACGAATGATGAGCATGTCGTCGCTGCGGGCGCTGATGCGCTCAATGGCGCGAATGGTACGTCCGCAGGGGCATGGGCCGGTGTGGATGCGCGAGAGGTCGCGCGTGCGATAACGCAACATCGGTGTGCCTGTGCGCGTCAGGGTCGTGAAAACCAATTCGCCTTTTTCGCCATCCGGCAACGGCTCAAGCGTATCAGGATCGACGATCTCCGGATAAAAGTGATCTTCGAAAACGTGAAGGCCGCGGCGGTGCTGACAGTCGTTGGCGACGCCTGGCCCTGCGATTTCCGTTAGACCGTAGATGTCGTGCGCGGTGATCCCCGTCAGACTCTCGATCTTGGATCGCATCTCTTCCGTCCAAGGTTCGGCACCGAAGATGCCGTGTTTGAGCTTCATGTCGGTTTTGAAGTCGATACCCTTTTTCATGCCCTCGTCAATGAGATGCAGAAAATAGCTCGGCGTGCAGGCGACGACGGTGACGCCCAAATCCTTCATCAGCATGAGCTGACGGTCGGTGTTGCCGCCTGAAATGGGCAATACGGCGCAGCCCAGACCTTCGCCGCCGTAATGCAGGCCAAGACCTCCGGTGAAAAGCCCGTAGCCATAAGCGACCTGCATGACGTCCGAGCTGCGGACACCGCACATGGCGAGCGCGCGCATGCAGCCGTTCTGCCAGACGAGGATGTCGTTCTGCGTGTTGCCGATGACGATAGGTTTGCCGGTGGTACCGCTGGAACAGTGAAATCGCACGATGTCGTTCATCTGGCTAGCGAAAAGCCCAAACGGATATTCATCACGCAAATCGGTCTTCATTGAAAAAGGAAGAAGCGCGATGTCTTTCAGCGTTTTTATGTGCTCGGGACGCACGCCGCGCTCGTCCATGCGTTTCCTCGTCAGAGGCACGTTCTCGTAGACGCGTTTGACGAGGCCTTGGAGACGATGAAGTTGAAGTGCCCTCAGTTGCTCGATCGGCATGTAGTCAGGCGAACTGACCGGATGAACAGGTGTGTCCAGATCATTCGCGTACTCATAAAGAGCCATGGTAATCTCCTGATTTTACCTTCCGCAGGAAGGATGAAAATTTTGGGTGACAGTGTAACACGTTCATTCGCAAGGGTGAATGAAAAAATGCGGTTCTTTGTTCGGCTGTAAAGTGATATTTGAGATTTCACACCATATTTTGTGGTTGCATTATTATTTTCATCCACATATAGTAAGGCCCTTGTGTCTGGGATGGTTTCTGCAAGTGTGCGAAATTCTGAAAAGACGAATTGAAAAAACCATTTAAATGTGGGGTTTTATGAGCGATTTTGTGCAGCCTGACCTTGTGCTTCGGATTCACAAGCGGGATGGTCGGGTAGAAGTTTTCGAGACGAAAAAGATTACCTCCGCCATTCAAAAGGCGGGCGAGGCGACCGGGGAGTTTGGCCTGGATGTGGCCAGGAAGCTGACCATTAAGGTGATGACGCTGATCCAGTCATTGCGGGATACCTTGGAATTGACGGTCGAGAGCGTTCAGGATATTGTTGAAGAGGTGTTGCTGGCGACACCCTATCGCCGTACCGCCAAGGCCTATATCATTTACCGCGAGCAGCATGCCCGTATCCGCGAGATGGTCCGTAATGCCGACGTGGACTTGATCGATAGCTATTTGGGGAAATCCGATTGGCGCGTGCGCGAAAACTCGAACATGGCCTATTCGCTGCAAGGACTCAACAATTACATCTCGAGCGAGGTCAGCAAGGTCTATTGGCTAAATAAGATCTATCCTGTCGAGGTGCGTGAGGCGCACGATAACGGCGCGCTGCATCTTCACGATCTGGGACTCCTCAGCGTGTATTGCGTGGGGTGGGATTTGCAGGACCTTCTGCGGAGCGGTTTCAAGGGTGTCTCGGGTAAGGCCGAGAGCTTGCCGGCCAGACATTTCCGCACGGCGTTGGGCCAGATTGTGAACTTTTTCTATACGCTTCAGGGGGAGGCGGCGGGCGCGCAGGCTTTCTCCAGTTTTGACACGCTGTTGGCTCCCTTCGTTCGCTATGACAAACTCGGGCCTAAAGAGGTTAAGCAGGCGTTGCAGGAGTTTGTTTTCAATGTGAATGTGCCGACGCGCGTGGGGTTCCAGACGCCCTTCACCAATGTGACCATGGATCTGATTGCGCCGCCTTCGCTTGCGAACGAGAACGTGATCATCGGCGGGACGAACATGCCCGAGACGTATGCGGATTTCCAGCCCGAAATGGATATGATCAACAATGCCTTCCTTGAGGTCATGACGGCGGGAGATGCCAAGGGACGCGTGTTTACGTTCCCGATCCCGACCTACAATATCTCGAAGGCGTTCGACTGGGAACGTCCCGGACTTGAGAAACTGTGGGAAGTGACCGCCAAATACGGTATCCCATACTTTGCGAACTTCGTTAACTCCGACATGAGCCCTGACGACGCGCGTTCGATGTGCTGCCGTTTGCGGCTCGATAAACGCGAATTGAACAAGCGCGGCGGCGGTCTTTTCGGCGCGAACCCGCAGACCGGCTCGATCGGCGTTGTCACCATCAATATGCCGCGCCTAGGCTATTTGGCAAAGGACGAGGCCGACTTCCTTGCGCGTTTGGACAGCCTGATGGCCATTGCCCGTAACAGCCTTGAAATCAAGCGCAAGGTCTTGGAGCAGTTTACCGGCCAGGATCTTTATCCGTATACGCGTTTCTATTTGCGGCAGGTCTATGAGCGGTTCGGCTGTTACTGGCAAAATCACTTCTCCACCATCGGGTTGGTGGGACTCAACGAGGCGTGTCTCAATCTCTTCGGCAAGGATATCGGAACGGAGGAGGGGCGTCGGTTCGCGTTGCGGGTGATGGATTTCATGCGGGCACGTCTCGCCGATTATCAGGAGCAGACCGGCAATTTCTATAACCTCGAGGCCACGCCGGCCGAAGGGACGACCTATCGTCTTGCGAGTCTCGATAAAAAGCTTTATCCCGATATCCTCACGGCGGGTGGCGACGGCGAACCTTTCTATTCGAATTCGACGCAACTCCCCGTGGATTACAGCGACGATATCGTGCACGTGCTGGATTTGCAGGACGATATCCAAACCAAGTACACGGGCGGCACGGTTGTCCATACCTTCATTGGCGAGGCGGTCAGCGATCCCCGATCGGTCAAGGCGTTTGTTCGGATGGTGTGTCAGAATTACCGGTTACCGTATTTCACGCTGACGCCGACATTCAGCATCTGCGAAGAGCACGGGTATTTAACGGGCGAAGTGCAAACCTGTCCGCGCTGCGGCAAGCAGACTGAGATCTACTCGCGCGTGGTCGGATATATCCGCCCCATTAAACAATGGAACGCGGGTAAGCAACACGAGTTCAGCCGTCGCAAGACTTACCGGGTCGCCGAGGTTGCCGTGCAATGAAACTAGCGGGGTTTGTGCCTCTCAGTTTGTGCGACTATCCGGGGCGTTTGTCTGCCGTGATTTTTACGCAAGGGTGCAATTTCAGGTGTCCGTGGTGTCATAACCGGCATCTGATTCCTTTGCCGTCTGAATCTTCGGCGTGTGTCGATGAGGAACATGTGATGGCTGTCTTGGCCGAACGACGCGTTCGTGTCGGAGGGGTGGTGGTGACCGGGGGCGAACCGACGTTGCAGGCGGCGTTGCCCCGGTTTCTGCGACGTTTGAAAACGCTGGGGCTCTCTGTTAAGCTCGATACCAACGGATCGCATCCTGAAGTGTTGAGGCAGTTGTTATCCGAAGGCCTGCTTGACTATGTCGCGATGGATGTCAAAGCGCCATGGTCAAAATATGCGGCGCTTACCGGCGTGGATGCGTGTGACGTGGCCGCCGTGCAAGCCAGTGTGGCGTTGATCGCTGCATCGGGGGTGTCGCATGGATTCCGTACGACGAGGGTGGATACTCTTCTGGCCGAATCGGATTTCAGCCTTATTCTGGAACAGATTCCGCAGGGCAGTGCCCACACATGGCAGGTTTTTCGGCCGAATGATCGTCAGGACGCGACCGCGTAAACCGTTATTCAGATGTGCGAAACGCGATGTGCGACGGGCTTGGCGCGACGGCGGCGTTTTATGCGGTGTGACTGTTCTTGTCTAACGCTTCCCGTTTTTCTATACTACCCCCTCAATTTTCACGACTAGACGGATTTGAAGGAGATTGCATGAGTAAGCAGATTAAGAAGGTTGGCATTTTGACGGCAGGTGGTTTGGCTCCGTGTTTGAGCTCTGCGATCGGGTATCTGATCGATGAGTATTCCCGCGTGGCGCCTGATGTGGAGATTATCGGTTATATCAACGGGTACATGGGGCTGTTGAAGGGGCAGAGCGTCAAGGTCACGCCGGAAGTTCGTCAGCATGCGCTCTATATGACGGAACATGGCGGCAGTCTGATCGGCAATAGCCGCGTGAAACTCGCGAACGTGAAAGATTGTGTGAAACGTGGTTTGGTGAAAGAGGGTGAGGATCCTCAGAAGATCGCGGCTGACCAGCTCGTCAAAGATGGCGTGGATGTGTTGCATACCATTGGCGGCGACGACACCAATACGGCGGCGGCCGATTTGGCCGCATACCTCGCAAAAAACAATTATGGGCTGACGGTTGTGGGTTTGCCCAAGACGATCGATAACGACGTGTATCCGATCCGCCAGAGTCTCGGTGCCTGGACGGCGGCCGACGAGGGCGCGCTGTTCTTTGCCCATGTCGTAAAGGAGAATACGGCCAATCCGCGTATGCTGATTGTTCACGAGGTGATGGGCCGTAACTGCGGCTGGCTCACGGCTGCCACGGCCGCGTCTTATCGCAAGCTGATGGACAGCTTCCATTATCTTCCCGAGTTCGGCCTGACGCGCGAGCGCGAGGACGTGCATGCGGTCTATGTGCCGGAGATGGAGTTCGATGTCAAAGCCGAAGCCGCCCGCCTGCGCAAGGTGATGGACACGAACGACTGCGTGAACATTTTTGTGTCGGAAGGTGCCTGTGTGAACGAGATCATCGCCGAGCTTGAGTCCAAGGGCGAGGAAGTTCCTCGCGATGCGTTTGGGCATCCGCGGTTGGACAAGGTGAACGTGGGCGGCTGGTTCGCCAAACAGTTCGGCGATATGCTGGGCGCTGAGAAGACGATGGTTCAGAAGAGCGGCTATTACAGCCGCGCGGCGGCCCCGACGGAAAAAGACAAGGAGTTGATTCAAGCCTGCGCCAAGAAGGCTGTTGAGTGTGCTCAGGTTGGCGTCGGAGGTGTGGTTGGCGAGGATGAGAACAAGAACGGTGAACTGCGCGCCTGCGAGTTCCCTCGGATCAAGGGCGGCAAGCCTTTCGACATCGATGTGTCTTGGTTTGTTTCGCTGCTCGCGGCAATCGGCCAGACCAAGGGCGCGAAGGTGGCGGTTAAGCATTAGTCGGCAGGCCGTATTGTGCGGCGGGTCTGCGGTCCGAACGGACGCTTGACCGATGGGAAGTGCAAACGGTACAGTATGACACTTCTACTTTGCCTTTAAGAGATTCTGAACACCGAGGAGTTTGAGATGAGTAATTCAAGTGCCGCTCAGTTGCAGCGGGGCGTAATTGTGGAGTTCGATTTTGCGGTGCTTCCTGGGCACGCGCTGTTGTTGGACATCTGCAGTAAGCGGTTTGCGAAAGAGGGCCTCAATCTTGACGCGGCCTTAATGGCGCGTTCAATGGGCGGAAAGTCGTTTTCGTCCGGTCTGAACGCGCTCTGCAATAAACAGCAGAAAACCGTTGATGTTCCTGCCGTGATCGCGGATTGCAACGCGGAATTTACGGAGGCGTTGAAGGGCAAGCTGTCCACGGTGCCAGAGGGTTTTATGGACTTCGTGAAAGCGCTTGTTGCAAAAAATATCAAGGTCGTCATTGTGTCACGGGCGGACAGTGGGGCGGTGCAAGCCTGTTTCGGCGGCATCCAGAGCGATCTTTTCACTGTTCTGCATGATGTGTCGAGCGGTTTCGGTTTCTACAGCTGGGATGGCTGGCGGCGTACGGCGCGCAAAACCGATCTGCACGAGCGGCTGTGCGTGGCCGTTGGCGGTAGCGGTTTTTCAGCCAAAGGCGCGCTTTCCTCGGGCATGGGCGTGATGGTCAAAGACAATCCTCTGACCGAATATCAGGATTTCAGCGGCTGTGATGTGCACATCGCCGAGTTCTCGGCTGGCTTGGCGGCCGATGCCGTGAGAATTCTGCGCGTGTGAGGCTGAACGGTCAACCCTCTTGATGACTGTGGCCCCGTTTCAGCGTTGAAACGGGGCCTATGCTTTTCTGAAGGAGATGTGAAATGGAAAAGGAACTGGTCGGCATTCGGCGTTTGTATGAGGTTATGAAGCGGTTGCGTGCCCCCGGAGGATGCCCTTGGGACCGGGAACAGACGTTGCAATCGCTGAAGCCCTGCCTGTTGGAGGAAACCTATGAGCTTCTGGAGGCGATGGATAGTGCGGATCTCTCGCTGCATATTGAGGAGCTGGGTGATGTGCTTCTACAGGTGGTTTTTCAGTGCGCCATTCGTGAGGAGGAGCGCCATTTTACATTGGATGATGTGGCTGTTGCGCTCACGGAAAAGCTGGTTCGTCGTCATCCGCACGTGTTTGGCGATGTGACGGCGACGTCTTCCGGTCAGGTGTTGGCCAACTGGGAGGCAATCAAGCAGACGGAGAAAGGTAAGCCTGCCGACCGCTCTGCAATTGACGGCGTGCCGGCCGCGTTGCCGGCGTTGCTGAAGGCCCAGAGAATCCAGGTCAAAGCTTCGCGGGTGGGATTCGATTGGGATGACGCGACAGGCGCGACGGAGAAGATTGAGGAAGAATTGAACGAGTTGAAAGAGGCTGTCCGTTCGGATGATCGGCAGAAGATCACCGATGAGATGGGCGATCTGCTT
Organism: uncultured Lentisphaeraceae bacterium; assembly: GCA_964612775.1. GTDB lineage: Bacteria > Verrucomicrobiota > Kiritimatiellia > RFP12 > UBA1067 > DAOPZC01. The sequence goes on along the minus strand of CAZTDL010000002.1, from coordinate 16,948 downwards.
TTTTCAGTGGTGAATTACAGCCGTTTTATCGGTGTTGATGCCGAGAGTGCGCTGGAAGGTGCCAGCAAAAAATTCTCGAGGCGTTTTCGCGAAGTGGAACGGCGGGTCCGTGAGCAAGGCAGGAGCCTTAAGGCGTGCACCTTGGCCGAGATGGACGCTATCTGGGATTTGGTCAAGGAAGAGGAGCGTGCCGAACATTCGCGGCCTGTACCGCCATCTTGCGTAAACCCTTCATAAATGGTACTTTGTTTAACTTTTTTGTCTCGTAAAGTTGAGGAGAAAAGATGTCTGATCAAAACGAAAAGGAAGTCGCGCCAAAAGTGCCGCGTCCGGTCATTGATGCGGACGAGTGCAAGAGCTGCGGCCGTTGTGTGGATGCTTGTCCGAAGAAGTGTTTGCGTCTTGCGGATCGGTTGAACCGTCGCGGTGTCCGGCCTGCGGAGTATGTGGGTGAGGGGTGTACGGGATGCGCGATCTGTTTTTACAATTGCCCCGAACCGTATGCGATTCTGATCGAGAAACCATAAGCGGAAAGCAATGGGCCGCCGTGTGTGCGTGCCCGGAGAGCGAGTTGAGATGACGAAATTTGTAAAAGGTAATGAGGCGGTGGTGATCGGCGCGCTGTATGCGGGTTGCGATGTTTATTTCGGTTATCCGATCACACCGGCTAGTGAAATCGCGCATTCGGCGGCGAAATGGTTCCCGTCTGTCGGCCGCGAGTTTCTTCAGGGCGAGTGTGAGACGGCTTCGATCAACATGGTGTATGGTGCTGCGGCGGCGGGGCGTATGGCGATGACCGCGACCTCTGGACCGGGCATGAGTCTGATGCAGGAAGCGATCTCCTACATGGCGGGTGCGAATCTGCCGGGCGTTATCGTGAATGTCATGCGCGCGGGGCCCGGACTCGGCAACGTTTATCCCGAGCAGGGCGATTATAATCAGGCCGTCAAAGGGGGGGGGCACGGCAATTACAGTTGTGTCGTATTGGCTCCCGCCAGCGTACAGGAGATGTGTGATCTGACGATTCTCGCGTTTCAGCTGTCGTTCAAATATTTGACGCCGGCGATCGTGTTGGCGGATGGCTTGCAAGGCCAGATGATGGAGACGCTGGTGCTGCCCGACCACGAGTACGCTCAGCCTGACACCACGTCGTGGGCGCTGCACGGTACGCCGGAGACGCGCAAGAATCTGGTCACCTCGATTTATTTGGATGCGCCCGCCCAGGAGGCGCACAATCTGCGCTTGCAGGCCAAGTATGCGTCTATGGCCGTGGACTCGCGGCATGAGACGTATTTGTGTGAAGACGCCGAACTGGTGCTGGTGGCGTATGGCATTTCTAGCCGCATCGCGCGAACCGCGGCCGAGTCGCTCCGATCCGAAGGGATTAAGGCGGGCGTTTTCCGTCCCATCACGCTGAACCCGTTTCCGGGCGTTGCGTTGAGCGAGACGTTAAAGGGACGCAGGGCGATGGTGGTGGAGTTGAGTGCCGGACAGTTCCACGACGATGTGTTGCTGCACCTTGCGAAGGAAGGTGCGCGTTATCAGTCTGTGGGCCTCTGCAACCGCTTGGGCGGCATGGTGGTGACCGTCGACCAGGTGGTTGCGGCCGCACACGCTGAAATGAAGAAATAGTGGCAGTGAAGAGACATGCGGGATTTTTGAAATGACACAGAAGAAGACAGTCGGAATGTATGAGAAGTTTGTCCGAAGCGGCAAAGACACGCGGGCAACACACTATTGCGCGGGATGCGGCCATGGAATCGTTCACAAACTGATTACCGAGGCGATGGTGGAACTGGGTCTTCAGGATCGCACGATCATCGTGAATCCGATCGGCTGCGGCGTGTTCGGTTATTACTACTGGGATTGCGGCAACGTCGGCGCGGCGCACGGACGCGCGCCGGCTGTGGGCACGGCGATTAACCGCGTGCGGCGCAACTCGGTTGTTATTTCGTATCAGGGCGACGGCGACTTGGGAGCGATCGGGTTTAACAACACCTTTCAGGCGGCCAGCCGTGGCGAACATATGGCCGTTTTCTTTATCAACAATGCGATTTACGGCATGACTGGCGGACAGATGGCTCCGACCACGCTGGAAGGCATGAAAACGATGACGTCGCCGTTCGGACGCGATCCTCTGACGATGGGGTATCCTCTGCACGTCTGCGAAGTCTTGGATCAACTGAAGGCTCCGGTATACATCGAGCGTGTCTCGGTGGCGGCCACGAAACGCAACATGCAAGCAAAGCGTGCGATCCGCAAGGCTTTGGAGGTCCAGCGTGACGGCAAGGGCTACGCTTTTGTGGAGTTCATCTCGCCTTGTCCGACCAATCTGGGAACAGATTCGTTGAAGGCCGCCGCTTTTTGCATCGAACAAATGGAGAAGGAATATCCGTTGGGGTGTGTGCGTGATGCGATCGCAACGGCTGTGCCGCGCGCCCCTGTGCCGGCCGCTCCGTCCGTGACGGAGTATTTTTGCAATTCCGATCAGCATCAGGCTCCGACGGCCGAGGTGGATGAGACGGCGGGAGAGTTACGCTTGAAGTTCACCGGTTTCGGCGGTCAGGGTATTCTGAGTCTGGGAATTTGTGTGGCGGAGGCTGCGCGTCTCGAGAAGCGTTTTACGACTTGGTTCCCCAGTTACGGACCCGAGCAGCGCGGCGGTTCGGCGGCGTGTTCGGTCGTGATTTCGGGCCGGGCGATCGGGTCGCCTGCGGTTGATCATCCGGATGTGCTGGTGTGCATGAACCAGCCTTCTTATGAGCGTTTTATCAAGGATATGAGGCCTGGCGGCACGGTGATCGTGGATGCGACGGTGCCGTTCACGTCCAAGGCGCCTGAGGGCGTGCGTGTGATTTCCATGCCGGCGATCGATTTGGCGATTAAGATGGGCGTGCCCAAGGCCGCGAATACCATGATGCTGGCTACGCTGGCGAAGCTCGGTGTGACAGGGCTTGAGAACAGCCATCTGATTGAAGCGCTTGACGCGAGTTTCAAGAAAAAACCGGCGTTGGTCGAGCAGAACCGCCTTTTGCTGAACGAGGCCGAAACGTGGATGGACACTAACTTGAAAATGTAAGTCGCGCCGTTAACGGAGGGTGACAGATGGAAAACCAGAGACGTTCGATTGCGGAACGGATTAAAGGGTTGCGGGACGCGTCGGATCTGACATGCGAGGCTGTCGCGCAGAAGACGGACGTGCCGCTTGAAACCTACGTGAACTATGAGGCCGGCATGGAGGATGTGCCTCTGAGTTATCTTTCCACGTTGGCGGCCTTCTACAACGTGGATGTGACCGCTATCCTGACGGGCGGCAACGCGCACGCCAAGGTTTTCCATGTGACTCGTAAGGGAACAGGTCCCGTTGTCGCGCGTCGGAATGTGTACCACTATGAGGCGTTGGGATCACTTTTCGCCGGCAAGATGAGGGAACCGTTTATCGTGAGGGTCGAGCCGTCTCTTGCCGAACTGCATCTGAATACCCATTCGGGGCAGGAGTTCGATTATGTGATCTCCGGCACGCTTCATGTGACGGTGGGCGGAAACTCGGTTGCGTTAATGTCTGGGGACAGCATCTATTTCGACGCCACCACGCCGCATGGGATGCGGGCCGGCGGAAACGAGGCCGCGACGTTCCTTGCCGTCATCACCGCATAATAGGGAAACGAGGAGAACGAAGATGAAGTGTCGGTGGCTGGAGCGAGAGACGTTTGATTCCTACGATGATTTTGTCGAGAACTTTAGAGTGCACATTCCCGAGACGTTTAACTTCGGGTTTGACGTGGTGGATGCGATTGCGGAGAGTGATCCTGATTTTCGCGCTCTCGTAGGGTGCGACGATCACGGCGATGAGCGGATTTTCACGATGGCGGATATCGCGTGCGAGAGCAACCGTGCGGCCAACGTGTTCCTTTCTCTCGGTATTCAGCGCGGCGATGCGGTGATGCTGATTCTCAAGCGGCGGTACGAATACTGGTTCGCGGTGATGGGGCTGTGCAAGATAGGCGCGATTGCGATTCCCGCGACGAACCAGCTGATGAAGAAGGACATCGTGTATCGTGTTAAGGCCGCGAGTGTGAAGATGATTCTTTCGGTGAACGAGCCTTCGATCCGCGAAGCGGCGGACGAGGCTGCCGATGCCGTTTCGATTAAATTGCGCGCGTTGGCGAACGGTGGCGGAGATGGCTCGCCTTGGCTTGATTTCGATGCCCTTATGAAAAAGGCCTCAGATGTCTTGGATGGGGCAAATTGCGTGCGGCAGACGGGGCGCGAAGACATCATGCTGCTCTATTTCACTTCGGGCACAACCGGTATGCCCAAAATGGTTCGCCACAATTACTTTTATCCTTTCGGTCATATCTGCACGGCAAAATATTGGCAGTGTTGCGTGGATGGCGGACTGCATCTCACCGTTGCGGAGACAGGTTGGGCCAAGGCCGCATGGGGAAAGCTCTATGGCCAGTGGATGTGCGGTAGCGCGGTGATGGTTTATGACATGGATCGATTCCACCCGAAGGCGGTTCTGAACGTGGTTGCCAAATACGGCGTGACCACGTTCTGCGCGCCGCCCACCATGTATCGCTATTTCATTAAAGAAGATCTCGCGTCGTATGACTTCTCCAAGCTGAGGCATTGCGTTGTTGCGGGCGAGCCTCTTAATCCCGAGGTGTATCAGAAGTTTCTCGAGGCTACGGGCCTTAAACTGTATGAGGGGTATGGCCAGACAGAGCTGACCGTTGTGGCGGGAAACTTTCCGTGGATGACGCCAAAGCCGGGTTCGATGGGACGTGCGGCGCCGGGTTATGACTTGGAACTGATTGGTCGCGACGGCCGCGTGTGCGAAGTGGGCGAGGAAGGTCAACTCGTGATCCACACGGATATTATGCGGCCGTTGGGCATGTTCGATGGATATTATCGCGATGCGGAGTTGACGCATCGGGTGTGGCATGATGACGTTTATCGCACCGGCGACATGGCTTGGTGCGACGAGGACGGCTATTATTGGTTTGTGGGCAGAGCCGATGATGTGATTAAAAGTTCCGGATATCGGATTGGACCTTTTGAGGTCGAGAGCGCATTGTTGGAACATGCCGCAGTACTGGAATGCGCCATTACCGGCGTGCCGGATCCTGACCGCGGCCAAGTGGTCAAAGCGACGATCGTTCTGGCCAAAGGCTATGAGCCATCGGACGAGTTGGTGAAGGCTCTGCAGGATTATGTCAAACATGTGACCGCGCCGTATAAATATCCGCGCGTCATTGAGTTTGTGTCGGAGTTGCCCAAGACCATCAGTGGAAAGATCCGTCGAGTCGAGATCCGCGAGAAAGACGGAGTTAAAGAATAAGTGTAAAATGAAACTTGCGAGACGACAGGCGGCGCTGATGCCGGCGGTCGCAGTTTTTTCCGGCTCGTTTCTTTTGTTTCTCACCCAGCCGTTGCTGGGACGTACGCTTTTGCCCGTATTCGGGGGAACTGCGGCGGTCTGGAACGTCTGTTTGGCGGCCTACCAGATGCTGCTGCTGGCGGGGTATGCGTATGCGTACGGACTTGCTAAGTTGCCGATGCCCCGTCAGCGCAGAATCCATCTGGTTCTGCTGGCCGTTGCGGCCATGTGGGCAGGTGTTGTCGCGGCGCTCAGGCTGTGGCTGAAAGACTCGTTCGGAACATCATCGGTGCCTGCGCTTGAAGTGCTGTTCTGCGTTCTGTTTTTTATCGGTCTTCCTTATGCGTTGCTGGCCGCCGGCAGTACGCTGGTTCAATCATGGTTGGTGGTGTCAGGGACGTCGCAGCCCGGACGCGGCGTCTATCGTCTTTACGCGGTATCCAATCTTGGCTCGTTTCTGGGGCTTCTGGTCTATCCGCTTATACTTGAGCCGTTTGTTCCTTTAACGATGCAGTGGTGGGGTTTTGCCGTTTGCTTTGCCGGATACGTCGTGTGGATGTCGCTCTTCGCGAGACGGCTGCGCGCGATGACGATAGAGTCTCCCCCTGACAGAGATGAACGGTCTATTTCTTCGATCGTGCTCTGGTTCCTGTTGCCGGGAGTGACGGCCTTCCTTCTTAATGCGCTTGTTTCTCACTTGTTTATGGATGTCACGCCGATGCCTCTCATATGGGTGGCGATGTTGTCCGCATTCTTGCTGAGTTATGCGGTCGGGTTTTCTCCTGCGGCGGCGAACTGGCGTGGTCTGTGGTGCGGCATGTCCGCCCTTGCGTTGACAGGTGCCGCGTTTGCGAACGGAATGTGGGGAACGGGAAGCTTCTATCCGAATCTGGCTGCCGCAATGGCGCTTCTTTTCTTTGTGGGCATTGTGGCACATGGCTGGCTGTATGCTGAAAGGCCCGGCACCGCACAACTGACGCACTATTATTTGGTGATCGCGGCAGGCGGTGCGGTTGGCGGTCTGCTCTCCGCATTGGTTGCCCCGATGGTGTTCGATACCGTTTTGGAGTATCCGCTCATCTTGTTCGCGTGCGCGATACTGGTGGCGTGGCGTATGCCGAAACCGCCTTTCGTTGCCTGTTCCCGATCCCGCGCGTGGATATTCGTGATATGTCTTGGTTTGGCGTGGCTGCTGCTGGAAAGAGGGACGTCTCGGCACACGATGTCGAAGACCGTGTTCAGCGAGAGAAATTTTTATGGGTGTCTGCGTGTGACGGAGACGCATGAGAAATTCGGAGTGAATGAGATTCTTCCGATTCACTATTTGTGGTGTGGTCAGACCACACACGGCATTCAGGTCCGTTCACCGAAATACAGGCGGCTCGGCACGTCCTATTATGGTCGGACAGGCGGCGGAATCGCGTTTTCTGCGCACCCGAAGTATCGTGCGCATGAACGTATGACGGTGGGCGTTATCGGCCTTGGCGCAGGGTGTTTAGCCTGCTATGGACGACCTGACGACCTCTTTCGTTTTTATGAGATTAATCCTCAGGTCGTGAAGATCGCCACGAACCCCAATCTTTTTACGTTTTTGCCTGATGCTCCCATGCCGATTGATTTGGTCCTGGGTGATGCGCGTCGGATGCTGGAACGCGAACGAGCGGCCGGCGACCCGCTTTATGATGTCTTGGTGATCGATGCTTACAACGGTGATGCGGTGCCGTATCATTTGGCGACACTCGAGTCCTATCGGCTTTATTTTGATCGTCTGGCACCCGACGGTATTTTGGCGGTTCATGTGAGCAATTGGCATGTCGACATGTTGCCTCTCTGCAAGGCTATGGCGACGACGCTTGGCGTCGTTCCGTACGGCGTTGTGGGAACCGCCGAAAACAGCGTGACTGCGGGCGCGATGTGGGTGTTCATGACGCGAAAACCTATGGCTTATCAGTTTCAGGGTAAATCCTCCGTGCGCGAGGTCGTCTGGGAGAATGTTCGCGACATGACGGCGCCGACAGACGAGAAAGGCAGCTTGCTTCCCTTGTTGCGGCTCGACCGCATTCAGAGAAAATGACATGGGGACTGTTAAAATCAGTCGCCTGCAGGTATAATCTTGGTGTCAGAAGCAAGGGAATGCGGACGGAGACACCGATGTTTAAGGAAGAACGGCCAGAATTGCCGCCGGTGAGTAACTGGCGCACTACGGATCAGGATGAGATTAATCGGCGCAGGTTGCGGGCAACAAAAGAAATGATGCGTTTTCGCAATTTGGAGCCCGAGCATCCGGTCTTTTCCAATTTCAGCGTCGAATCGTCAGGCGGTCTGACATATCAGGTGGAACTGCGCAGTCTCGCTCCTTTGACGGGGTCTTGCACTTGCGTTGATTTTCGGGTCAACGGTCTTGGAACGTGTAAACACGTTGAAGCTCTGTTGCGTTGGCTTCGGAACGACGCGCCGGCCGTCTGGAAGGCTGAAGCGGAGGGATCTGACCGTATTGACCTTGTGCCTGATACGGCCACTGGACGACTAATGGTAGAGCGCAACCTGAACCTGTTGTCATCCGGGTTACGTGTTTTTTTTGATGTCACCGGACTGGCTCTCCCCGAATTTTCCAAACAGGATATTCTTGACGCTTTTCGGAAGTCAAACCGTTCGGCTTTGCGCATTTCCCAAGAGGTTGAACCGTGGATTGCACAGCAGGCGCAGAATGAGGAACGAATCCGTTTGCGACGCGCCTATGAGCAGAGTGTGCGCCTTGGCCATTATCCCGCACAGGAGACTAAGCTGCCGCTCTTGCCGTATCAGCGCGAGGGCATGCTGCATCTGGCTTTTACCGAACGCGCGTTGTTGGCGGATGAGATGGGGCTCGGTAAAACCGCGCAGGCGATCGCGGCGGCCGCGTTACTTCACCGGCTCGGCAATGTTAACCGTGTGCTGGTGGTGGCGCCTGCCTCGCTTAAAACCGAATGGGAAGAACAGATCCGTCTGTTTACGGATTTGCCTTGCCGGCTTGTTTTCGGTGAGCGGGCCGCCCGTAAGGCGGCTTATGAACAGCCGTCGTTCTTCACGCTCACCAACTACGAGCAGATTCTGCGCGATGTCGCGCTTGTGAACACCGTTCTCAAGCCGGATTGCGTGATCTTGGACGAGGCTCAGCGCATCAAGAACTGGGATACGCAGACCGCGCAGGCCGTTAAAAAGCTCCAAAGCCGCTATGCGTTTGTGCTGACGGGCACACCGCTCGAGAACCGCATCGACGAGGTGTATTCACTGATGTCGATTCTTGACCCTCACGTATTGGGACCTCTCTTCCGTTTCAACCGCGAGTTCTATGTGCTGAATGCAAACGGCCGACCGGAAGGCTATAAGAACTTGCTCCACCTCCGCGAACGTATTCGCCCCTATCTTTTACGGCGGCGTAAGGCCGATGTGGAAAAAGAGCTGCCAGACCGTACTGACCGTACCGTGTTCGTGACCATGGCGCCGGAACAGAGGGCGCGCTATGCGGTTCACGAGGAACGTGTCGCGCGGCTGGTGGCGCAGACCCGGACTCGGGCGCTTTCGAAGCCGGAAGCGGAACGGCTGCAACGGGAACTGTCGATGATGCGTATGGTGTGCGACACGCCTTTCATCTTGGACGAGACCTGTCAGACCTGTCCCAAATTGGATGAAATCCAAAATCTGTTGGAGAGCGCGCTCTCAACGCCGGGGGTGAAGGTTCTTGTCTTCTCGGAATGGGAGCGGATGCTCCTGTTGGTTCAGGATCTGTGCCGAAACATGGGACTGCCGTTTGCATGGCATACCGGCTCAGTGCCTCAGCAGCGCCGCCGTCAGGAGATCCAACGTTTCAAAAATGATCCCGATTGCCGTGTTTTTCTGTCGACCGATACGGGCGGATTGGGGCTGAATCTGCAACAGGCGAGCGTCATCGTCAACTGTGACCTTCCCTGGAGTCCGGCACGTTTGGAACAGCGTGTGGCGAGAGCGTGGCGCAAAAATCAAGTGCGGAATGTCACGGTCGTCAATCTGGTGGCCGAAGACAGTATCGAGGCCCGCATGGTGGAAACGTTGGCTCGCAAGAGCGCGTTAGCGGATGGCGTGCTGGATGGCGTGTCCGGTCTGGATACGCAGATGATCGGTTCCGGTCGGCAGGCCTTTTTGCGGCAAGTGGCGGCTGTGGTGCGTGTGCCGCAAGCGGCGGATCGCAGCGGTCCTCGCCCGTCCGTTGAAGCGTTGCGTGCTGTGGATCCCGAGTTAGGTTTTGCGGCTGTGCTTGCGGAGCGTTTGGGAGACCGTTTGGTGTCGTGTGAGATGTGCCTGTCGGCACACGGGGGTGTGGTTCTGTTGGTGGTCGTTGAAGGTGATACGCAGGCGGTATCCGTTTGCGCCGAACGGATCTGTTCCGATTGGTTGGGTGATCCTGGCCAAGGACTTCGGCCTGTGGTGGATGTGGTGGGACGTCACGAGTACGAAACCGTCAATCGGTTGGTGGTGAGGGGGGTGCTGACGTGGGGGCAGGGAACTGTCCGTACGCTGTACCGGAGAGGCGATGGATTGGCATCCCCGAAGTTGGCTGTGGACGGAGAGAAGGCACGCGTGCAGACTCTGCGTCGCCAGGCTCTGGAGGCCTATCGGCAGGCACGGCAATTGCTTGCGTCATTGGCCTTTGACGCGGCGCGTCAGCCGCTCGAACGGGCGGTGGTGGCGCTGGCCTGCGCCCATGCGGTCCAGAAAAAAATGGCTGAGCCTCAGAACGTGAGTCAAGCCTTAGCCGCGCCGTTCACGGGATTGTGGGGCGACACGTTGCCTGTTTTGGGCGAGTTGCTGGAACGTGACGGCTCGCCGGTAGCCGTGTCGCGTGCGCTGATGCCGAGATTCGGGGGGTGATGCGTCGTTTTGCGTTGTGGAGGTCAGGCATCTATGCCATCGCGGAGTTCATGCAGCTTGGCTGCAACCAGCGAGGGAATGTCGGTGCCCGCAGATGCCTGCGCGATCACGCGCACGAGCGCCGAACCAACGATAAGGCCGTCCGCCATAGGCGCGAGCGCCTGCGCGTCAGCGCCTGTGCTGATGCCGAATCCGAGGCATAGGGGATGGGGACAAACCGCTTTGACAGCCGCCGCGTGTTTTGCCACGTCGGCGTAGTCGAGTCCTCCTGTACCCGTGACACCCAAACGTGTGATGAGGTAGAGAAAGCCGCCCGCGCCATCCGCCAACATGCGGATGCGTTCGGGTTTTGAGGTGGGCGCGGCAAGACGGATCAGGTGAATATCCTTGCCCTTTATCGCGGTTGACAACGGCCCTGCTTCTTCCGGCGGAAGATCAACGACGAGAAGTCCGTCTATACCGGCCTCTTCGACTTCTTTCGCGACGCGTTCCAATCCGTACTTGAAGAGCGGATTATAGTAGCTAAAGAGCACGATGGGGGTCTGTACCGTTTTACGCAACTCCGCTGCCAACAGGATGCTTTTCGAAAGCGACATTCCTGACTTCAGCGCGCGTGCCGAGGCCTCTTGGATAACGGGGCCGTCGCATGTCGGATCCGAAAAGGGAACTCCCATTTCGAGCACATCCACGCCGGAGGCGCAGGCCGTGCGTAAAATCTGGAGGCTGGTGTCGAAATCGGGGTCGCCCGCCGTTAGATAGGCAACAAGCGCTTTGCGCTGCGACGCCGCGAGGGCTTGGAAGGTTTTGTCAATGCGATTCATAACGGATACCAGTGATTGAGTTACAGGTTGTGGGCTTTCATGAAGGCTGTAATATGGTCAAGGTCTTTGTCTCCGCGGCCGGAGATGCAGACGAGGATGGCGTGATCTTTCGGACGTTTGGCCGCCTCCTTGAGAGCGGCGGCTAGCGCATGAGAGCTTTCCAGTGCGGGAATGATGCCTTCGTACTTGCAGAGTAGCTTAAAGGCTTCGACGGCCTCTCGGTCGGTGATTCCTTCGTAACGCACGCGTCCCAGGTCGTGCAGCAGAGAATGCTCAGGACCGACGCCCGGATAATCAAGCCCTGCCGAAATCGACCACGCTTCTTGAATTTGCCCCTCGTCGTTCTGAAGCAGATAAGTCATGGCACCATGGAGCGCGCCGGGCGAACCGCCGGAGATGGAGGCCGCGTGGTGCGGAGTATCCAGCCCCTCGCCGGCCGCCTCGGCTCCGAGCATGGCGCAGGGGTCGTCGAGGAAGGGGTAGAAGAGACCCATCGCGTTGCTTCCGCCGCCGACACAGGCGACCAGCAGGTCGGGAAGTTTTCCGACCTGTTCAAGCATCTGGCTGCGAGACTCGTCGCCGATGATGCGTTGGAGATCGCGCACCATGACGGGATAGGGGTGGGGGCCGGAAACCGTGCCGATGATATAGAACGTGTTTTCCACTTCGGAAACCCAATAGCGCAGCGCTTCGTTCATGGCGTCTTTGAGCGTGCTGGTTCCCGATGTGACAGGTACGACTTCGGCACCCAGATAACGCATGCGCAACACATTCGGCGCTTGACGGCGCACATCCTCTGCGCCCATAAAAATTTTGCACGACATGCCGAAACGTGCTGCGATCGTTGCCGTGGCCACGCCGTGCTGGCCGGCGCCGGTCTCGGCGATCACACTGCGCTTGCCCATACGTCTGGCGAGGAGGCCTTGACCCACCACGTTGTTAATCTTGTGTGCGCCGGTGTGGGCGCAGTCTTCTCGCTTGAGATAGATGCGCGCGCCGCCGATGTGGTCCGAAAGCCGCTCTGCGAAATCGAGTGGGGTCGGACGTCCCGCGTAGTTTTTCAGCATCGAACGAAATTCATCCATGAACGCGGGATCGTTTTTTGCGTCGTTCCAAGCGGTCTCGAGATCCATGAGCGCGGACATCAGCGTCTCGCCGACGAAGCGACCGCCGTAAAAACCGAAGTGCCCGTTTTTATCGGGATATTGGCCTTTGAGGGGTGTGTTTTTCATAAGTTGATGAGAGCGATAGGCGTGGATGACTAGTTGTCCATAAGGCGCGGGGCCGTATGGGCAGGGTAACGTTTCTCAAGCACTTTCTTGTAACGTTCGTGTGATTCGCGTAAAAGCGCCTCGGTCATGTTCCAGTCAATGCACGCGTCGGTAACAGAAAGTCCGGGACGCAATTGCTTCGGATCTTGCGTCATGGACTGCGCGCCCCATTCGAGGTGGCTTTCAAGCATGAACCCGCGGATCGAACGGTTGCCTTGTTCGATTTGCGTAAGGATGTCTTTCAAAACCAGGCCTTGGCGTTCAGGTTTTTTGTTGGAATTGCTGTGGCTGCAATCCACGATAATTTGCTCGGGCAGTTTGGCCGTTCTCAGGGCCTCCTCGCAAGACGCGATGTTGGCGGCGTCATAATTCGGATGTTTACCGCCCCGCAGGACGATGTGCGGATAGGAGTTTCCTGTCGTGCTGAAGACGGCGGGCAACCCGTCTTCCGTGACGCCCAAAAAATGATGAGGCCCCATCGCCGCGCGGATACCGTTAATGGCGGCGGAGAGTGAACCGTCTGTCGCATTCTTGAAGCCGACCGGCGTCGAAATGCCGCTGGCGATCTCGCGATGGGTTTGCGCTTCCGCTGT
>CAZTDL010000002.1:0-3983 GCA_964612775.1 uncultured Lentisphaeraceae bacterium | reverse complement strand
GTGCGCGCGCCGATCACCGACCAGGAGATGAGGTCGCCGATATACTGCGGCATGAGCGATTCCAGCACTTCGGTGGCTGCGGGCAACCCTGTTTCCGCGATATCAACGAGAAAGTGACGCGCCATGCGGATGCCTTCTTCGATATGGAAGGTATCGTTCATGTAGGGGTCATTGATAAAGCCTTCCCATCCGAGCACAGACCTCGGCTTTTCAAAATAGACGCGCATGACGACACAGATTGCGTCGGAGATCTCATCGCTCAGTCGCTTGAGCCGTATGGCGTACTCTTTGGCGGCCTCGATATTATGAATCGAACAGGGACCCACAATGGCGAGCAACCGATGATCTTCGTTGTCCAGAATGCGTTCGATGGTTTCGCGTCCTTTGATGACCGTGCTTAGTGATGCCGAAGTGTGCGGGACCGCATCCCGCATTTCGCGGGGCGTGGCCAGAAGCACGACTGATTTGATGTTGACGTTTTCTAATCTTGGGTGACTCATAAATCCTTTCTCAATGGCAGATGGGCTGCTTCGAGGTTGCCTGTGCCGCCAAGCGTCAGCCTTTCCAAAAGAGGGTGTTGTTGAATGATTCGAGTTTTTGTGCGGTCGCAAGCAAATGAAGGATCTCGCTATGGTCCTTGAGGCCCGGGGCCCTCTCAACTCCGGAACTGACATCCCATGCAGAGGCCTTGGAGAGCCGTACCGCTTCCGCGAGATTCTGAGGGGTCAGGCCGCCCGCCAAAGCGAAGGGCCGAATCTTCGCCAGCGGTGCCGCCGCGGCCCAGTCCCAAACGGCACCGTTGCCGCCGGGAAGTGTTCCTGTACCGCATTCTATCAAAATACCGACCGTGGCGGGTAGCGAGCATGCCGCTTCGAGCAGTTTATTTCCTGTGGCCTTCAACACCTTCACGACATGGAAGCCCGCTTCTTGCGCGGCGATGATCTCATGGATCGATTCATGCCCATGCAACTGCACCGTGTCGAGGGCGGCCTCTTTTGCCATGGCGATCAGTTCGGACGGAGGTGTGTCGACGAACACGCCGACGCGTGCTGAAGATGCAGGCAAATCCTCGAAGATGCTGCGGGCACGCTGCGGTGTCACGTAGCGTGGGCTCTGACGGAAAAAAACCACACCCAACGCGCCCACGCCTCGTTCGGCGCAGAAACGTGCTGTTTCCGGTGTCGTGATCCCGCAGATTTTGAGGTTGTTTGTGAACATTTTTTTCGAGTTTGCGAACAGACCGGTTTGCCCGTGCGCAGGAGCGAGTCTATGTGCTTGCCCGGATGGAGGTCCATTCGCGCAGCGTGCCGGTGGAATCGTTTTGGCGTACGAGCGCTTCGCCGATAAGAAATCGACGGATGCCGCCCGATATCGTTTGGCGGATATCCTCGGCGGTTCGGATACCGCTGAGCGCGACAACCTCTGTGCCGGAGTTCAGGCGGGCTGCGAGGCGAGACGCGTGCGCAATGTCGGTTTTGAAATGAGCCAGGTCCCGATTGTTGATGCCGATCAGCTTTGCGTCGAGCGCGTTTACACGCTCGACGTCGTGCTCATCGAAAACTTCTGTCAGCACGTCAAGGCCAAGAGAAAGGGCTAAATTATGCAACGCGTTTAGCGTTTTATCGTCTAGAATCCGCACGATCAGCAACATCGCGTCGGCTCCCATCGCCGCCGTTTCATAGACCTGGTACGGGTCGATGATGAAATCTTTGCGGAGGACGGGAAGGGCAACCGTGTCGCGAGCCTGCCGCAGATCGGCGGACGAGCCTTTGAAGAAGGCGGGCTCAGTCAGAACTGAAAGCGCCGCCGCACCACCGTCCTCATAAGCTTTGGCCGTTGCGGCGGGGTTGAGGTCGGCCCTGATGTCGCCGAGCGAGGGCGATGCCCGTTTAATTTCAGCAATGATTCGTACGCCGGGATACGCGAGCGCGGCGGCAAAACCTCGATAAGCGTTGCGTGCTGCCGCCCGACGTTCAAGGTCGGCTTGAGGAACGGCGAGCTTGGCGCTGCTGATCTCCGCGCGTTTCGCTTCAAGGATGTTGTCTAGGAATGTCATGGTCATCTGTTGAGGATTCCGTCTGCCCTGTCGTGTTACCGCTTTACTGTTTCGAGAAAGTGATGAGAGACTCAAGTTTGTCGTAGGCCGCGCCGGAATCAATGGATTCTGCGGATTTCACGATTCCTTCGGCTAAGTCACAGACGTGATTTGCGGCGAGGAGAGACGCCGCCGCGTTGATGAGTACGATGTTGCGCTTGGGTCCGCCGATTTCGCCCTTAAGGATGGCGCGTGTGATCGCGGCGTTGTCTGCCGGTGTTCCGCCTTCGAGATCGGCAGTCGTGCAGAACCCCTCGAAATAGTTCAGAGGGTCGATGTCGTAGGTCTTGATTTTACCGTCTTTAAGTTCCGAACAACGCGTGGTCGTCGTGAGCGTGATTTCATCCATCCCGTCATGGCCGTGGACAACGAGGACACGGCGTGAACCGAGCTTTTTGAGTACTTCGGCAAACGTTTCCGTCAGTTCAGGCGCGAAGACGCCGACGAGCTGACAGGGTGCCCCCGCTGGGTTTGTGAGTGGGCCGAGGAGATTGAAGAGGGTCCGTACGCCAAGTTGTTTTCGCACGGGCCCCGCGAAGCGCATCGCCTTATGGAACGTGGGTGCGAAGAGAAACGTGATGCCGATTTCGTTGAGTGCTTGCTCCATGATTTCCGGGTCGGCTGCGAGATTGAGTCCCAATTGTTCGAGACAATCTGCACTCCCGCTCTTGCCTGAGCTGGCGCGGCCGCCATGCTTTGCAACGACGGCTCCAGCGCCGGCCGCGACAAAAGCCACCGTGGTGGAAATGTTGAATGTCATGCCGCCGTCGCCGCCTGTTCCGACGGTGTCCAGCGTGTTGGCCGTGAGCGATTGGATGCGCGTGGCTGCGGTTCGCATGGCGCGCGCGCCAGCTGAAATCTCGTTGATCGTTTCACCCTTTGCGGCCAAGGTGGCAAGAAACGCGCCGATTTGCCCTTCCGTCAATTCGCCCCCCAGAAGGGCGGTAACGGTCTCGAAAGTTTCGTTTTCCGTCAGATCTTGGCGGGCAATGAGTTTTTTCAGTATGGCGGGATAGATCATTTGTTTTTCCGCTAAACATTGGCGAGTTTAAGAAAATTGCGAAGGATGCGTTTCCCGATCGGCGTCATGATCGACTCCGGGTGAAACTGAATGCCTGCGGCGAGATGTTCTTTATGTCGAATGCCCATGATTTCACCGTCTTCCGACGTTGCGGTGACGGTGAGGCAATCGGGGAGCGAGTCTTTGTCGACCACGAGCGAGTGGTAGCGCATGGCTTTAAAAGGGCGGTCGCCCAGACCTTTAAAAATACCTTCGCCATCACAGGTGATGTCGGACGTTTTGCCGTGCATCAGTCGCTTCGCGTAAGTGATCTTGCCCCCGAAGGTAAGTCCTAATGCCTGATGGCCGAGACAAACCCCGAGCAAGGGTATTGATCCGGAGAACGTTCGTATCGCATCGCAGGATATGCCCGCATCTTCCGGACGCCCCGGACCGGGCGAAAGGATAATGGCGGCGGGCTTTAGGGCCGCAATCTGTTCGACCGTGATGGCGTCGTTCCGGTAAACGGCCACGTCGGATGTCATCTCGCGAAAATATTGCACGAGGTTATAGGTGAACGAATCATAGTTGTCGATCATGAGGATCATGGCTGTCTCCTAAAAGGATTTTTCGTGATGTTCGCTGTGGCGCGATCACAACGGGAAGGTGTCTTTCCTGTCGGTTCACGCACGTTTAATCTTGGTCTCTTTCTCCTGCACGGTCTTGAGCAGTTCGATGGAGCGGGCCATGGCACCGGCCTTGTTGACGGTTTCGCGATATTCGCAATCGGGGTCGGAGTCGGCAACGATACCCGCTCCCGCACGGATGGTGAGTCGGCCATGTTCTGCGATTGCGGTTCTGATGCAGATGGCGAAGTCCATGTTTCCG
>CAZTDL010000001.1:34612-34841 GCA_964612775.1 uncultured Lentisphaeraceae bacterium | reverse complement strand
TGGAAATCGAATCCTTTCGCATCGCCCAATTCGAGAACCGCAGGCGGTGCGAAGACATAAACCTTCGCATTGCGGATATTCGAAAATTCCCGCATGGCTCTGTTCGCCACGGCGTCGGCTTTCAGCGCCGGACGGGTCCGCTGCTTCCAGTCCTTCAGCTTGATGTAAGCCATGCCGATGTTTTGGCCGCGTCCAGATTGGTTTTGACCGGCTGTTGTCATGCAGGATT
>CAZTDL010000001.1:0-34602 GCA_964612775.1 uncultured Lentisphaeraceae bacterium | reverse complement strand
CTTTGACGTTTTCCATGACCACTTGCGACTGAGATAGCGTGGACCCCGCCGGAAGCGTGGCTTGGACCATCAGGAGGCCTTGGTCTTCATCGGGGAGGTATCCTTTCGGCAACCGCATGAAGAGATGAGCCATCGCCGCGACGATCAACAGAAAAAGGAGGACGTACCGGAACGTGTGCGCGAGAGCATGCCCGACCAGTTTCAGATATAGGTTTCTGATGCCGAGAAAGAGGCGGTCAAACTGTCTGAAGAAGGGGCGCAGGAATCGCGTGCCGCTTTCAGCGGCCTCATGTCCTTGCGGGACGGGTTTCAGGATGGAGGCGCAAAGAACGGGCGTCAGGATCAGAGCCACCACGACAGAGAGGAGCATGGCGGCGACGACTGTCACCGAAAACTGGCGGTAGATCACACCCGTTGAACCGGAGAAAAACGCCATGGGACCGAAGACGGCCGCGAGTACCAATCCGATGCCGACCAAGGCGGGAGTGATCTGGTCCATTGATTTGGCGGTGGCCTCTTTGGGCGAGAGTCCCTCTTCACCCATGATGCGTTCCACATTCTCGACCACCACGATGGCGTCGTCCACCAAAAGACCGATGGCCAGCACCATCGCGAACATGGTCAGCATGTTGATCGAGAATCCGGCGAGCCCGAGAATCGCGAATGTTCCCAATAGGACTACCGGTACGGCAATGGTCGGGATGAGGGTAGCCCGCAGATTTCCCATGAAAAGGAACATCACACAGAAAACGAGCCCAACCGCCTCGAAAAGCGTCTTGACCACCTCTTCGATGGCTACTTTCGTAAAGGGGGTGGTATCATAAGGGTAAAAGACTTTTACGCCGGGCGGGAAATAGCGGCTGAGTTCTTCCATCTTCGCTTTGATGGCGTCTGCGGTTTTCAGCGCGTTGGCGCCGGGCTCCTGTCGGATGGCCAGCGCCGCGGCCGGCATGCCGTTGAAGGTTGTGATGCTGTCGCTCAGGTCCGTGCCCAATTCCGTTCGCGCGATGTCCTTGATTCGGATCATGGATCCGTCCGGATTTATGCGGAGGGGAATGTTGGCAAAGTCCTCGGGCGTTTTGAGCAGGCTGTGGACAATAATGGCCGCATTGAGTCGCTGTCCGTCGGGAGCCGGCGTTCCGCCAAACTGGCCGCCGGAGATTTCCACGTTATAAGTTTGAAGTGCCTGAGTCACATCTTCCACCGTTAGGCTGTAGCTTGTGAGCCTGTCGGGATTGAACCAGATGCGCATGGCGTATTCTCCGCCGACGCCTTCCACTTCTCCGACGCCAGGAACGCGCGCCAGCACTTGCTGCACGGTCGTGAGCGCGTAGTCCCGCAAATCGATGTCGCGCATGGCGCCGTCTTCAGAAATCAGGCCTACGATCAGCAGATAGTTCTTGGTGGACTTTCTGACCCCGACGCCTCGGCGCTGCACAACGTCGGGCAGTCGCGCCATGGCCAGTTGGAGCTTGTTCTGAACTTTGGTCCAAGCAAGATCGGGATCGGTTCCCGGCGCAAACGTCATCGTCGTGGCGGAAATGCCGGCTGAATCGCTGCTGGCGGACATGTACAGCAACTTGTCCAGCCCGTTCATTTGCTGTTCAATGATTTGGGTCACGCTGTTTTCAACGGTCTTCGCTGAGGCCCCGGGGTAAAGACATCCCACACGAATGGAGGGAGGGGCGATCGGCGGATACTGTGCGATGGAAAGACTATGAATTGCTAATCCGCCCAAAAGCATGATCAGAATCGCAATGACCCATGCGAAAACCGGACGGTTCAGAAAGAATCTCGACAACATGCTGCGGCTCCGTTTCTTACCTCGAAGTTGAGACCGGTTGCGCCTTGTTTATTGCCTGTGCCAGATCGGCTCTGAAGTCGACGACTTTCACGGTTGTGCCGGGTTTAACCTTCAACAATCCTTCTGCGATCACTCGTTCGCCGGGGACGAGCCCTGAAGAAACCAGCCACTGATCGTCAATCGAGCGGTCAAGTGTGAGCGTCCTTTGCTGGACTTTTTCTTCGCCGTCCACGATCAGCGCCACGGGTTCGCCACGGGGATTGCGGGAGACCGTCTGCTGCGGGATCAGAATGGCATGCTCGTTGATACCCTCTCTCACCACCGCGCGGACAAACATGTTCGGCAGCAACTCGTTGTTCGGATTGGGGAAAACCATGCGCAGAATCACAGAGCCGGTGGTGGGATTAACCGAAATGTCGCGGAATTGCAGCACGCCTTCCTGCGGATACGGGGTTCCTGTGTCCATAATAAGTTGCACTTTGTTGCCGTTTGCTTTATCGCAACTCATCTGCCCTTTTTTCATCCGCTGCTGCAGACGTTGCAACTCGACCGTGGACTGGGGCGCATCTACGTAAATGGGATCCATCTGCTGGATCGTTGCGAGGGCTGCGGACTGGTAGGCGGTAACGATCGCGCCGTCTGTTACCGTCGAGGTTCCGATGCGGCCGGAGATGGGCGCGGCGATTCGCGTGTACCCCAAGTTAATGCGGGCCGTTTCAAGCGCCGCTTCCGCCTGTTGAATGGCCGCTTCGGCCACAGCCGTCGCGTCGCGGTCGCTTTGCACTTGGGCTTCGGAGGCTTTGAGCCCCGCTTCCGCCACTTGAGCCTCTGTCACGGCGTGTTCGCAATCGCTGGCAGAAACGGCTTTTTCTTTGAACAAATCCTCGAACCTCTTCCTGTTCGTGCGGGCGAAGGAGACGGTCGCCAACTGCTTATCTACACCGGCCAGACTGGTTTTCAGCGCAGAGCGCGTTTGGTCGGCCGATTTCTTCGCAGCCAGAAGATTGGCGGCAGCATTGTTCAAGGCCGCTTGAAAAGGTGCAGGGTCAATTTCATAAAGGGTTTGTCCCGCCTTGACGTTCGCGCCTCCCGTGAAGAGCCGTTTGAGAATGAGCCCGTTGATTTGCGGTCGGATTTCCGCGATCCGGTAGGGGGCTGTGCGACCGGGCAATTCCGTCGTCAATAAGAGCGGGCGCGGAGCGACGGTGATGACCGACACTTCCGGCGTGGACGGCGCGGCGTTCGGCGAGATGGTCGACTTATTACAGGCTGTCGTGAAAAGACCGCAGGAAAGGATGACCCCAAGCGCGGCATAAGTGATCTGTCGCAAGTCGGGCCGGTTTCCGCTGTCGCGCGTTACGCAAACAATGTGGTTTTCTGTTTGTCCCGTTGTCATTCCGCATAATCCCCCAAGAACCCTGTCTAAAAAAATCAAACAACTTATTTATTCCAACATTCCAAAACGGCAGGGACTTGTCAAAGAAAACTTGGGCAGAGTGGTCCAAGACGCTCGCGAGGGGACGATTCTGACGTGAGGTCACGAGAGCGATAAGCAGGGAAACTCGATCGGTTGAAAACGGTTATGGGCTCTGTAAAAGAAACGCGATTTGCTCATGAACGGCCACCCCCGACGGCTTTGGAACAACCGCATCGCATTCGACAGCGCAGCCGAGAGCGGCATAAAATCGAACGTGAGTGGCAACCTTTGCGTAGCGGAACAGAACGGACCCATGCCGTGCACGGCCAAGAGACCGTTGCGCATCGAGAACGCTCACGTAGTTGTCGATGCCTTATGAAGAATCTGATTTCATGGTTCCGAAGCGCGCTTTTCGGAAGGGTGACAAGGCAAAATTAGTTTAGGCCCCGCGATTTCAGGTGTTCTCCTCATCTTTGGCGTGACGATTCATGTTACGCTTGCCGCGTGTTTTCATTGCGGCAAAAACAGCGGTGCGAAAAGGGAAATCGACAACGTGAACAACGTTGACGGCTTTCTGACTGTCGAGGCAATCGGCTTCAGTTGACGGGGAAGGGGGCGATACGTCGCAAACAGAGGCCTTCTTTGATAGAGACCCTGCCGCTTCGGATACGGTTCCGTGCGCTTGCGTTTTTCCGCGAACAAGTTCCTCGCGGTTTTCGATTGTATACCTACTTGAAGGTATGTATAATAGCGCGGTTTTTTCCACTCATAAGGATTCGACTATGGCACGTAAAACAAAAGCGGAAGCGGCTCGGACGAAGTTGCGGATCTTGAAGTCAGCTCTCGATTTGTTTGTGGCCAAAGGTTATGAACGGACAACGCTTGAAGATGTGGCTGAACGTATCGGATTATCCAAAGGGGCTGTCTACTGGCATTTCAAGAGCAAGCCGGATCTGTTGACGGAATTGGTCGTCAACATGACGAGGATGCATACAGAGGAACAGGGCCGAGTGCTCTCAGAACCTTCTTCGCTGGAGGAGTTGCGTCTCCACTTCGTCCACAGGGCCGATCTCATTCTCCAGAACCCCGTCAACCGCAAGTTCTTTCGGATGATGACTCGGCTGGATTGGTCGGCGTCAAAGTTTGCGCCGGTGAAGTGCCGTATTCGCCAGTTGGAGAATAACATTTTCGCCGTGATCGAGCGCACGCTTGAAAAGTTGCAACGTTGCGGCGAAGTGAAAAAGGATGTCGATGTGGCCATGACAACTGCGATTCTTGGTGCGATGTGGCTGGGTTTGATCAAAGTCAGGACTGACCAGTGCCTTGAGACCGACCTCGTGAAAACGGTCGCGGCCGGGTTTGATATGGTGATCGCCTCCATTCAGACGCGCCCATAATTATTTTGAAACAAATGAGGATTAAATGAACGAACAAGAACAGATCGTCAACCGGCGGGAACATCCCGCCGCAAAGGGTTTCGGGTGGCTGGTTACGGGCGTATGCCTCGTGGGGCTCGGTTGGCTTGGCCGCGGACTGATGCCGACGAAAGGCGGTCCGGGGCCGGACGCCGCCGCGATGGCAATGATGGCCGGAGGGGGGCTCCGCTTGTCACAGCGGAAGTTGTCGGCGAGGCGTCGCTGAATCCTCCTGCTGAGTTTATCGGGCACGTCGAGCCGATTCGAGATGTCGATCTGCGGGCGCAGATCGACGGATATGTGAAGGCGATTCATTTTAAAGAAGGCGCGTTGGTAAAAACGGGCGATCTGCTGTTTACCATCGATGCGGAGCAGTACGAGGCGCGTGTGGCGCTGCGTCGGGCTGAGTTGGCTCAATCCAAAGCCGAACTTGATCACGCCCAGAGTTTCCAGAAACGTCTGGAGGCTTCCGATACGCGGGGTATCACCCAGAACGATCTGGATGCGGCTCGGAGCGCCGTGGCGCAGGGCTTGGCCGCGGTCCAGCAATCGGAGGCGAACCTTCGGCTGGCGGAGATCGATCTGAAGCACACACGTATCCAAGCCCCCATCGAGGGCCGTATCGGCCGTACGGTCGCGAACGTCGGCGACTATGTTTCGCCTTCGATCGACACGCTCGTGCGTATCGTGCAGACGGCTCCGATCCGCGTGTTTTTTTCTGTAACCGACCGCGACTATTTGCGCGTGCGTGAGAATATCGCTGATGAAGCGATCCAAGACACGTTGCGCATCCGTCTGCGGCTTCCGACGGGAATGATCGCTGACGAGGTCGGCGTGCGTGATTTCGAGAATAACGAAATGTCGGCCGAAACGGCAACGTTGCCTGTACGCGTGAGGTTTGACAATGCCAAGGGGTTGCTTGTCCCCAACGGATATGTGACCGTTTTGGTGGATCAGCCGCAGGCGAAAAAGTATCCGGTGGTCTCGCAGGCGGCTCTGACGGCCGACAAAGAGGGGCTCTTCCTGTATGTGGTTGACAAGGATGGCAAGGCCGAGGTCCGGCGGGTTACATGCGGAACGGCTGATGACGGACGCATCGAGATTCTCACGGGGTTGACGCCCGGTGAGCGCGTGATCGTTCAGGGCGTTTTGAAGGTGAAACCGGGGCAGCCTGTTCTGACGGCTGCGCCGGTTCTTGCCGGCGCACCGAAAGAGGAGGCGAATAAGGAATGATTTCCCGAGTGTTTATCGACCGTCCTCGTTTCGCGATGGTCATCTCCATCGTGCTGACGCTCGCGGGACTCTTGTCGATTAAGAATCTGCCGGTTTCCCAGTATCCCCAGGTGACGCCGCCTCAGGTGATTGTCAGTGCGAGCTATCCCGGCGCGAATGCCCAGGAATTGGCCAATACGGTGGCGGTTCCCATCGAGGACGAGGTCAACGGCGTCGACGGCATGAGCTATATGGCTTCCGAGTGCGATGATTCCGGTAGCTATACGCTGACGGTGACGTTCGAGGTCGGCACGGATTTGGATATGGACATGGTTAAGGTCCAGAATCGCGTGCAACAGGCTACGCCGAAACTGCCGACCGAGGTGACCGAGCAGGGGGTGTCGGTCACGACGCGTTCGACCGACATGCTGGGCTTCCTGAACCTGCGGTCTCCTAAAGGGACGCATAACCGTCTGTTTCTGAGCGACTACGCGCACAACCACATTAAGAACGTGCTGAAGCGCGTCCCGGGCGTGGGCAGTGCGGAGGTCTATGGCCCTAAGCGCAGCATGCGCGTTTGGCTAGACCCGGCGCGGCTGACGGCTCAGGGACTGGGTGCCGACGCCGTCATAGCGGCGGTCCGCAGTCAAAACATTCAGGCGACACTCGGTTCGGTGGGTGCCGCACCCGCCGAGGGCAATGCCCAAACGGTTTATACGTTGCGCGCCATGGGACGACTCAACGAGCCTGTCGATTTTCGCGAGATCGTCGTGCGTACCGAGGCGCAGGGGGGCTTGGTGCGTCTGAAGGACGTGGGCCGCGTGGAATTCGGCCAGAGTTCTTATCTTTTCAGCGGTAACTACAATGGCGCGGATTCGGTGTCGATCGCGCTGGCTCAGAAGCCGGGCAGCAACGCGATCAATACCATGGACGCGATTCAGGAAGAACTTGTAAAGTTACGCGAGCAGTTTCCCGACGATCTGGTGTGCGAGACCTCCTATGATGCGACCAAGTTCGTGCGTTCGAGTATCAAAGAGATTGTCTCCACCCTGTTCGAAACGTTCCTGCTGGTTGTGTTGGTCTGCTATTTGTTTCTGCAGGATTGGCGGGCGACGCTGGTGCCGTCGCTGACGATCCCCGTCTCGCTCTGCGCGACGTTCGCAGTGTTGAAGGCTTTGGGCTATAGCATTAATACGCTGACGCTTTTCGGACTGGTGCTAGCCATCGGCTCGGTGGTGGACGACGCCATTCTGGTGGTCGAGCGTGTGCAGTATTTAATGGAGACGGAAAAGCTTGATCGCAAGACGGCGACGATTCGGACGATGGAACAGGTGACGGGGGCCATTATCGCGACGACGCTTGTTCTGTTGGCGATCTTCGTGCCTGTGGGCTTCATACCCGGGATCACAGGACGCGTCTACCAGCAGTTCGCTGTGACGATGTCCGTGGCGATTTGCTTCTCGACCGTCAACGCGCTCACGTTGAGTCCGGCGCTTTGCGCGACGCTGCTGGGCGTGCCGAAGCTGTCGCGCCATGGTCCGTTGGCTTGGTTTAACTCCGTGCTCTGGAGCAGTCGGCGCGGATATGTGGTTGCCTCGGTTTGGCTGGCGCGTCGGATCGGACTGTCGGCTCTGTTGCTGGCGGCGGCTGTGGGCCTGAGTTGGTCTCTGTTCCGTCAGACGCCCACGTCTTTCCTTCCCGAAGAGGATCAGGGGGTCATTTTCGCCGACGTGCGTTTGCCGGAAGCGGCGAACAATATGCGCACCGACAAGGTGATCGAGCAACTCTCTTCGGCGATCCGTGGCGGAGAGGGTATTCAGTTTGTGCTCGGCATCACCGGTTTCAGCATGTTGGGTGGCCGCGCGGAGAACGTGGGTTTTGTGATCATCGGTCTTACGCATTGGTCGGAACGCGAGAAACCCAATCTTCACGCCGCCGCTATCCTGAACCGGTTCCGGGCAAAGAGCGCTACGATATCGGGAGCCGAAATCAACTTTTTCATGCCCCCGTCGATTCCCGGGTTAGGCGCCAATGGCGGTCTCGATCTGCGTCTGCAGGCCACGGCCGGCGCCAGTCCAGAAATGCTTGAGGCACAACTGCACAAGTTACTCGGTGTGGTCAATCAGGTGCCCGAAGTGCTCTTCGCCTTCAGCGGCTACACGGCGCAAACGCCGTCGGTCTTTCTGAATTTGGACCGCACCAAGGCGGAGATGCTCGGCGTGCCGGTTTCGACGGTGTTCTCCACCCTTCAGAACTATCTCGGTTCACGCTATGTCAATGATGTCAATCTGGACAATCAGGTGAATCAGGTGATTGTTCAGTCGGATTGGGACGGACGGCGCACGCCGGACGATGTGCTGAAGCTTTACGTCAAGAGTACCCGCGGCGAAATGGTACCTATGGGAAGTCTTGTCAAACTTTCCACCGAACTCGGACCTCGCCTCTATCCGCGTTATAACCTGTTTCCGAGTGCGGGCATTACGGCTGCGCTCAAGCCCGGGGCCAGCAGCGGCAACGCCATGACGCATGTTGCTGCGGCCGCGAAACGGATTCTTCCGAAGGGCTTCGCGGTCGAATGGTCCGGACTGAGCTATCAGGAGCAACGCGCTTCAGGGCAGACCGTCATGCTGATGCTTATGGCTGTGGTGTTTGGTTACCTGTTCCTCGTGGCGCAATATGAGAGTTGGACGATTCCCCTGCCCGTGATGTTCTCGATCTTTGTGGCGACGGTCGGTGCCTTCGTCGGGCTTCGCATAGCCGGAATGTCGTTGAGTATCTATGCTCAGCTCGGTCTGATTCTGCTGGTGGCGCTGGCCAGTAAAAACGCGATTCTGATCGTGGAATTCTCAAAGGTCAAGCGTGAGTCCGGCGCCTCTATCGTAGAGGCTGCGGCGGATGGAGCCCATCAACGGTTCCGCGCCGTGTTGATGACGGCGCTCACCTTTGTGTTGGGCGTGTTGCCGATGGTTTACGCGAAAGGCGCGGGCGCTGCGAGCCGTCAGGTGATCGGCGTGACGGTTTTCTCCGGTATGATCGCTG
Source organism: uncultured Lentisphaeraceae bacterium (assembly GCA_964612775.1). Lineage (GTDB taxonomy): Bacteria > Verrucomicrobiota > Kiritimatiellia > RFP12 > UBA1067 > DAOPZC01. The sequence goes on along the minus strand of CAZTDL010000001.1, from coordinate 25,715 downwards.
CGACGTGTCTGGGCATTATTCTGGTGCCGGGACTCTACTCGCTGTTTCAGACGATCCGCGAAAAAGCCAGCGCGCTGCGAGCGCGATTGGGATGGAAAAGATGAGGGGTTTTCTCATGAAGTGCATAAATGTGTGTGGCTTGTTGTTTCTTTTCTTGGCTGGATGCAAAGCGGTTGGGCCTGATTATCAGCCCCCGACGTTGCCAGAACCGACGGCGAATCTGCCTCAGACCGTTGAAGGTGTTGCTCTCGTGCCGTCTGAAGTCGCGGTATGGTGGACGGCGTTCGACGATCCGTTGTTGACCAACCAAATTGCCCGCACGTTGGCTGGAAACCGTTCGTTACGGGGCGCTGTGGCCAAAGTTCGCGAAGCGCGCGCCCGCTTGCGCATAAGCCACGCGGGGCTTTTGCCGCAAGTGGACGCCAATGGGGCTTATCGGCGTTTCCGCAATAGCGATAACACGGGGCAACCCTACGATGGCAGCGACTATCAGGCCGGATTCGATGCCTCATGGGAACTCGATCTGATGGGACGGCAACGTCGTGCGATCGAGGCCGCACAGGCGTCGTTTGAGGCCGAGTGCGCGACGCTTGAAAACGTATGGGTGAGTTTGGCCGCCGAAACGGCCCGCGCCTATGTGCAGCTCCGGACGGTCCGGCAGCGCCTCAATGTGGCGCAAACGAATCTGACCCTTCAGGCTCAGACACTCGAGATTCTTCAATCTCGTGCGGCGGCAGGACTCAGCGACGGATTGGCGGTCGAGCAGGCCCGTTATAATATGGAACGGACTCGGTCTGCAATCCCCTCGCTGGAGAGTGAAGAAGAGGCAGACCTCAACGCGTTAGCCGTCCTGACGGGGGTGTTGCCCGGTGAACTGTCGTCCGAGTTGGCCGCGCCCGCACCGATCCCTGCTGCGGCACCGCGTATGTTGGCGGGCATTCCGGCCGACCTGCTTCGGCGACGGCCGGACGTTCGGGCCGCTGAGCGAACGCTGGCCGCGCAAACCGCCCGCATCGGCGAGGCCAAGGCTGATCTTTATCCCACCCTGAAGCTGAACGGATCTGTCGGACTGGAAACGTTACACGCAGATTCACTGAACGACTGGAGCAGTCGGTATCTTTCGTTGGGGCCGAGCGTGTCTTGGCCGGTGTTCCACGCGGGGTCGATTCGCGCCAACATCGAGGTTCAGAGCGCCTTGCAGGAACAGGCGCTGGCCGCTTACGAGCAGAGTGTCCTGTTGGCGATGGCCGAGTTACGCGATGCGCTGTCATCTTATGGGAGGGAACATGCTCGGCACGATTCGCTCGCCAAAGCGGCCCGTGCGGCCCGTGCGGCCGTAATCATTTCTCAGGACCGCTATACGCACGGCATCGCCGACTTCAACAGCGTTCTCGACGCGCAACGTTCGCTGCAAACGTTCGAGGAAGCCGTGGTCGTTAGCGAAGGCGCGATCACGGAAAATCTGATTCGCGTTTACAAGGCGCTCGGGGGCGGATGGTCCCCGCTGATGCCTCCGACTGAATAACAGCGTACGGGTTGGCGATATTATTTTATGTTGGGGCGCGATTCACGTGCGGTGATTCGCGCCCCGATTTTATGTTGCGAAGAACTGGCTTGTCCCCGCTGTCTTGTGATATAAATATTTCATCATAATAAGAGGGGACGCGAATCATGGACGGATGTTATCAGGTCGTGGCGTGTTTATTGGGGGCCTTTGCGTTGACAATTGAATCGGCCGGCGCCGTGTCGCTCTACGCGGCTCCAGGCGGTGCGGATACCGATATCGGTGACAGTCAACATCCTCTGGCTTCGTTGCAGGGGGCACGGGACCGCGTCAGACAGATGCGGGCGCAAGGAAATCTGAAAGAACCGGTGACGGTGGCGTTTGCGGACGGCGAATACAAATTGACAGAGCCGGTCGTGTTCGGTCCCGAGGATTCGGGGTCGTCCGACGCGCCGGTGAAGTATGTTGCCGCAAAGGGCGCGAGGCCTGTTTTCTCCGGCGGAAAACGCCTGCCGAAATTCGAGGTCGGCGCAGATGGCGTGTGGCATGCGCGGGTCGATCCGTCATTGCGCTTTGAGCAGCTCTATATCAACGGGCGGCGTGCCACGCGGGCACGTTCGCCGAACCGTTTTTATTACTACATGCGGGCTCCTTCTCCCTATGGCGTCGACCCGCTGACCGGTCAGGTCGCGGACCTGTCGCGTCGGGCCTTTGTTGCGGACAAGAACGATATCGCGCCGTTGGCGGGCAAAAGCCGCGAGGCGTTGTCGAATGTCGTGGTGCGGGTTTTCCACTCATGGGAAGTGAGCTAGGCGCGGGTTCAGGCCGTTGACTTTGATCGCGGACGCGTCGTTGTGACTCCCAGCACGCCGTGGGCCTTCTTCAATTGGAAAAGCTATCTGCCGCGGTACCAGATCGAGAATTTCAGAGAGGCGCTCGATGAGGCGGGCGAATGGTACTTAGATGAAACGGGTGTGCTGAGCTATTTGCCGTTGCCAGGTGAGTGTCCCGAAACGGCTCAGGCGGTTGCGCCGGTCACGACTGCGTTTCTGCAGTTCAAAGGCGATGCCTTGTCGGAACAATGGATCTCGAATGTTGCGTTTGAAGGTTTGACCTTCTGCTATGCGGCCTATTTCTTGCCTGATCGCGGGCAGGGCGATGGGCAGGCCGCGGTATCTCAACCCGCCGCAGTGGAAATGGATGGCGTGCGGCATGTGACGTTCCGCGACTGCGAATTTGCGCATGCCGGAACGCATGGCGTCTGGTTCCGCAAGGGTTGCCGCGAGAGCGTGATGGAACGGTGTTATGTGCATGACATCGGAGGAGGGGCGGTGCGCATCGGCGATTTTAAGTGGAGTAAAGAGGAGTTGCCGGACAAGCTGACCGGAAAAATTGTGGTTGATAATAACATCCTGCAGGAGGGCGGCCGCAACTTCCCCGGCGCGACGGGCGTTTGGATCGGTCACGCGAGCGACGTTCAGGTGACGCACAACGACATCGGCGATTTCTTCTATACCGGCATTTCAATGGGGTGGACGTGGGGTTACCGCGAGACGGCGACGCATCGCAATACCTTAGCGTTCAACCATATCCACCACATCGGCTGGGGCGTGTTGAGCGATATGGGCGGCATTTACACGCTCGGCCGTTCGGATGGCACGGCGATCACGAACAACCACATTCATGACGTCTATTCGTATGACTATACCGGTCGCGGCGGATGGGGACTCTATACGGACGAGGGAAGCGCGCAGATGGTGTTTGAAAATAACTTGATCCATCATGTGAAGACCGGTTGCGTCCATCAGCACTACGGACGGGAGAACGTGTTTCGCAACAATATTCTGGCGTTCAGCATGAACGGACAGATTCAGCGATCGCGCATTGAATCTCACACGGCGTTTATTTTCACGAACAATATCGTGTATTGGGATAACGATTCGGCGGCCTTCTGGCGCGGTCATGCGGGAGCGGTTGGTACGGTTACGGATGTGGTGGTGAACGCGAATACCTATTGGAATCCGAACGGCATCGCCAGTAACGCCTTCAATTGCGGTTCTTGGAAAGATTGGCAGGCGTCGGGCAAGGATACGCAGTCGCAGATTGCCGACCCGCGTTTTAGGAATGCGGAGAAAGGCGATTTCCGTTTCCGCTGGCGCTCTCCCGCTGTGAAGGCGGGTTTTCGGCCTTTTGACTATACAAAGGCGGGCGTATACGGTTCGAGGGCGTGGCGCAGACTCGCGGCCCGCAAAACCTACAGCGAAGTCCAGTTCGCGCCGGAGCCGGAACGTTATGCGGTGCGGCGGGTGGATGAGAACTTCGACGGGTTACCGCTCAATGCGCAATTCCCTGACATGTCGACGCATGTGGAGAAGAAAGGCGACAGCATCGCCGTTACTGCGGAGACGGCGTTTTCGGGCAAGCAGTCGCTCAAAATTCAGGACGCGGCAGATTTGACTTATGTTTATGATCCGCATTTCACGTTTGGATGTGTGTTCACCAACGCTATGGTTGAGAATCGATTTGCGGTCAGAATGACTGCGGGCGCCGAGTTTTTCACCGAGTGGCGTGACTATCCGGAGGGCGGCGGAAACGGATATAAGACAGGGCCGTTCCTGTCCTTCGGGGGGGGCAAGATCCGCGCGCGGACAAGAGTGGCGAATGCGCAGGGCGTATTGAATGGCGGAGAACGGCTGATCGCTGAGATTCCTGCCGATGAGTGGGTTCAGGTGGCTGTAAGCGCGAGCGTGGGGCCGAACGCGACGGGACGATGGTCGGTTAAGGTAACGCGCGCGGGCCGGCCGGACGTCGTTGTGTCGGATTTGCTGTTCGCGAGCGATGCGTTTAGATCGATGGAATGGCTTGGTTTTTGCTCGACTGCGAAGAGTAAGGCGGCTTACTTCTTGGATGATTTTACGTTTGGAGAGAAGAAGTAGTCGGTTCTTTAAGGATGCGGGCGGTTTAACCGGGCTTTCCGTACACATGATTGATTGCGATGAGGAAGGGGAATAACGATGAAGCGATTGTTGGCGTGTTTGATGGCGTTGATTGCCGTTGGTGCTGAGGCGCAAGTGACGGTTCAGAGTCCGAATGGTGATGTGGAGGTCGTGCTTGGACGGTATGCTTCGGGACAATTGGCCTATTGCGTTTCGCTGAATCAGGCTGAGGTCTTGCCCGCGTCTCCGTTGGGCGTGACGGTTGACGGTCAGGATCTCGGAAAGAATATGACGTATGGCGAGCCCCGGACAAGTACGTTCAAAGAAACCTATCCTGTCGTCGGGATGCATGATACGGCTGTGAACCATTATCGCGAGGCGGTGGTGCCGTTGCTGGATGAACAGGGACAGACCTCCGCACTTCTGGACGTGCGGGTGTTCGATGACGGTGTGGCGTATCGTTATCGCGTGCCGGGAAGCGGCATTCGGTCAATCGGCGGCGAGGCGAGCGCGTGGGTGTTGCCCGAGGGCGCGATTGTTTGGTATCAGAAAGGCATCAGCAATCACGAGGATATCTATAACGAGCAGAAAGTCGATGCCGTGCCGAAAGAAACGGCAATGGGCGTGCCTGTGACCGTCATGTTGCAGGATCGTTCGGCTTATTTGATGTTGACCGAGGCAAACTTGATCAATTACAGCGATTTGGCGCTCAAAGTGATCGGAAACAGGACGTTCGCGGCCTTCTTCCATGCGGATAAAGCGGGGTGGAAGAATGAAGGGGAAATCGTTTCTCCGTGGCGCGTGACCTTGATCGCGAAAGATCTGAACACGTTGGTCAACAGCGATATCGTCAAAAATCTCTGTCCTCCGCCTGACGAGAAATTGGCGGAAGCCACGTTCTATAAGCCGGGACGTGCGGTGTGGCACTGGTGGTCGAGCGGTGACCCCGAATTGAAAGATCAGAAAGGGTGGTATGACAACACCCGCTCATTGGGCTTTGAATACTATCTGATCGATGACGGCTGGAAGAAATGGCATGACGGCAATAAGGACGAGTGGGCCTGTCTGCGCGATGTTGTCGCGTATGGCAAGTCGGTGGGGGTTGAGACGGCCATCTGGGTCCACAGCAAAGAGGTCAAGACGCCCGAAGCGAGGAAAGCGTACATGCGGCGTGTCAAGGACTGCGGCGTGATCGGCATCAAAATCGACTTTATGCCGCCTGCGGACAGTTGGTGGGTCCAATGGTATGACGATACGTTGCGTGACGCGGCGGAGATTGGCCTCTTCGTTGATTTTCACGGTGCGGTCAAGCCGACGGGGCGCGAACGCACGTGGCCGCATGATCTGACGCGTGAGGCGGTGCGCGGCCACGAATGGCATATCTCGCGCTACAAGCGCACGCAGCCGCCGAGCTACGATACGATCCTCCCTTTTTGCCGCAATGTGCAGGGGCGCGCGGACTACACGCCGACCGTCTTCAACCCTGCTGAACTGAACGGTTTTACGTGGGCGCGTGAATTGGCTCAGGCTGTGGTGTTCCATTCTCCGTTCCTTTGTTATGCGGATAATCCCAAATGGTATCTCGACAATCCGGCAGTGGAGGTGTTTCGCGCGATTCCTGCGGTGTGGAATGAGACTCGCGTGTTGCCGGGTTCGGAGATCGGTAAAATCGTTGCTTTTGCCAAGCGTGACCGCGCCGATTGGTTTGTCGGGGTGATCAACGCCGATCAGCCGCAGGACAGTGTCGTCGATTGCGCGTTTCTGGGTAAGGGGAGATACCGCATGGTGTCATATGGCGATTGCGATGGACGCGATGACGCCTATGTGATGGAGCAGCGCTTTGTGACGCGTCAAGAAAAGCTGACGCTTGCGATTCGCAAGAACGGCGGTTTTGTCGCTCATTTCGTAAAGGAGGACTGATGAAAAAGCAAGGGGTATCCCGTCGCCATTTTGTGGCGGGTGCGGGGACTTTGTTCGCCATGCCGACGATCATTTCGTCAGGGTGTTTGAGCTTGAGAGGCGGGGGACATCGCCCGCCGCCGTCCGAGCGCGTCAATGTCGGCATCTTGGGTTACGGGACGATGGCGCAGGATAACATCGGTAATTTTCTCAACAATGACCGCGTGCAGGTGATCTCGGGTTGCGATCCTGTTTCCGAGGGACCGCTCTACGGGTACAAAGCTGAACGCGTGGGGGGGCGCGAACCCGGCCGTCGGAAAGTGAACGGGTTTTACGGCGCGAAGAATGGGAATGCCCATTATAATGGCTGTAAGGTGTTTGGGGATTTTCGCGAGATGCTGCAGGATAAGGACCTTGATGCCGTTTGCATCAGCACGCCGGACCACTGGCATGCGTTGCATACGATCTGGTCCCCGCGAAATACGGTAAGCATATCTATGGCCAGAAGCCGCTATATTTAACCGTGTTGGAGGGGCGCGCAATGGTGAATGCCGTCAAGAGGGCGGGGATCACCTTCCAGACGGGCGCGCAGTCTCGCTCAAACGATTACTTTCGCATGGCGTGCGAGTTTGTGCGTAACGGTCGTATCGGCCAACTTCAGCGCGTGGAGGTCGGGTTGAACAAAGGGCACTCGGTGTTCGGAAAAACGCCTGAACAGTTGAGCGAAACGCCGTTGGCGGTTCCGCCGCCCTATGTGGATTTGGAGATGTGGCTGGGCCCCGCACCGCTTCGCAAGTTTACACCGAAGATCCATCATCCCATGCAGTGGCGCTACAATCTCGATTATTCTTGTGGCATGCTCACGGATTTTGCGGCGCATCAGCTCGATATCATGCAATGGGCATTGAACAAGGACGGCGAAGAGCCTGTCGCTCTTGAGAATATAAAGGGCCGACTGCCTGCGTTTACCGATCTCTACAACACGATCGCGGAGCCTTTCAGCTTCGAAATCGTTTATGCCGATGGCGTACGGGTATTCGTTTCCTCGGAATACAAATACGGATGTCACTTCTTCGGCGAGGGCGGCAAGGAGATTTACGTGACGAACGGCAAGCTGGAAACAACGCCGCCGGCGTTGATTCGCGAGAAAATCCGTGATGATGAGATCAAGCTGATTCGCAGTGGCCAACAGGAAAAGAACTTCATCGAGAATATCTATACCAACGGAAAGAACATCTCGCCGGTGACGGCCGGCTTCTCCTCTGTGACGCCGGCCGTGCTGGCGCACATCGGGATGCGGCTTGAACGTTCAAGCCTGAAGTGGAACGCCGCGGACACCCGTTTTGAGAACGACGCCGAAGCCGACAAATTCCTCGTGCCCAACCTGCGCGCGCCTTGGACATTGGAGCTGTAGAACGGTCTGAAAACGAGCAGAACGGACGAAACGGAGCCGGGATGTCGAACCGAAGCCGTTGAGTCCGTTTTTCCAAAAGGTGTCTTTACAGCGGTTGGTTGAAGGCGGCCCAGCGATAGTAGTCTTTCAGCTGCAGGTCTGCGGCGGCTGCTTCGTCCAGATAGATCACCGCATTGGGGTGCATCTGAAGCGCCGATGCCGGATTGAATTGCGAGATGCCGCCTTCGATCGCGCCTTTCACGGCTTTGGCCTTGTTTGCGCCGAAACAGAGCATAAGGCATTGTTTGGCTTCAAGAATCGTGCCGACGCCCATGGAAAGGGCGTAATGCGGCACCTCGTCGGGGCTTGCGAAAAAACGGGCGTTGTCGCTGATGGTCTGAACGGTGAGCGTGACGAGGCGAGTGCGCGAGGCAAGCGAAGAGGAAGGCTCGTTGAATCCGATGTGGCCGTCGCTGCCGATGCCGAGCACTTGGATGTCAATGCCGCCTGAGGCCTGGATGGCCGCCTCATAGGCCGCACAGTGGGCCGACACATCGCGGGCGAGTCCGTCCGGTATATGCGTGTTTGCCAAATCGATGTTGAGCTGGGTGAACAAATTCGTGTTCATGAACTTGCGGTAGGACTGCGGGTGATCGGGTGAGATGCCGTAGTATTCGTCGAGATTGAACGTGCGGACTTGGCTATAGTCGAGCCCGGCGCGACAGGCCGTGATCATTTCCTTGTAAAGAGACAGCGGTGTTGTTCCTGTCGCGAGCCCGAGGACAGTTTTTGGATTGCTGCGGACAGCGTTGTTGATGCGCTCTCCCGCCAGTCGGCCGGCTTCTTCGGCTGTCCGGCAAATAAACACTTCCATAATGAACTCCTTAAACCCTTTGGTTGTTACATAGACTAAGACAAAATATCGGATGTGTCAAACTCGATAGCAGTCGCCCGAAAACCGGAAGGATGACGCGCGATTACTGATTGCTTTCTTTACGATTGGTATTAAACTAAGCGCAAAGATCATAAATGGAGGTTTTATGAGAAATTTGTTTCTGTTGCCGGTGGTGTTTTCTGTATGGGTTGGCATGGCGCAGGAGACCCGACCGCCTGTCGTGTCGGCTGAGGTGAAAAGCTACGTGTTTGTTCGAGAAGGGCCGGATAAGCAGGACGTGTTCATGCAGGATGTCGCCGCATTCTTGGAAAAGGCCGGACATTTCTACTTGGCGACGTGTGAGGGTGACGGTGCCCGCGTACGCCCGCTTAAGTATACGCTTGTGATGGATAACAAGTTGCTGTTTGTGACCTCGTCAAAGAAGGAAATGTACGGTCAGCTGGTGAAGAATCCGAAGGTTGAGGTCTCCCGTACGTCGGAAGACGGCAGCGCGTATTTGAGGTATAAAGGGCTCGCGGTGCAGAGTCTGGATGAGGATGTGAAAGCTAAGGTGCTGGAGCTCTTCCCGTTCTTTGGAAAGAATTTCAAAGAGAATCTGGCGATTTTTTTATCGAACCTGAGATGATCGGTATTTTCCCCGTGAAGGGGGGCCAGGCTAAAACCAAGATCTTTACGAAGTGACGCGATGGGTTAGGCCAGCGGATACCACGCTCGCCCGTCGCGGGCGAGGAGATCTGCGGCGGCTGTAGGACCGTCAGAACCGGCCGGATACGGATAGAGTGGACAGTCTTCGGGCGTGGCGCGCCACGCTTCAAGTACAGGCGTGAAGAGCCGCCAGGCTGCGGCAATAGTTTCGTTTCGCACAAATAGCGTATGGTCGTGGAGCATGGCGTCGAGCAGAAGCCTGGCGTAGGCGTCGGGAGTGTCCAGTTCGTTGCCTAAGTCCGCATAGCTGAAGGCAAGAGGAAGTTCTCCCATGCAGAGTTTCGGCCCCGGTCTTTTCGCCTGGAGATGCAGGCTCATGCCTTCGTCCGGTTGAACTTTCAGAACGAGCGCGTCCGGTTCGCAGGTTCCGAATAATGGGTAGCGCGAGGGCTTGAAGACGAGCGTGATCGTGCTGGTTCGCGATGAAAGGCGTTTGCCCGAACGCAGATAGAAGGGTACGCCCCGCCAGCGAGGCGAATCAATCCAGAGTTTCGCCGCGGTATAGGTTTCCACGTTTGAATGGGGGGCGACGCCGGACTCCTCGCGGTAGGCCGCCAAACCGTTGCCTGCGGCGTATTGACCGCGCACTAGAGCGGTTCCCAGTTTGTCCGAGGGAAAGAGCCTGATGGCGCGGATCAAGGCGAGCCTCTCTTTGTGGATCGCGTCGGCGCTAAATTCAGAGGGCGGTTCCATGGCCACCAGTGCGAGCATTTCGAGCAGATGATTCTGAAACATGTCGCGCAAAAGGCCTGTTTGCTCATAGTATCCGGCACGGTGCTCGACGCCCAAAGTTTCAGCGACCGTGATTTGGACGTGATCCACATAGGACGAGTTCCAGACCGGCTCGAACAAAATGTTCGCGAACCGCAGAATCAGCAGATTTTGAACCGTGTCTTTGCCAAGATAATGGTCAATTCGGAACAATTGGTCTTCGCGCAGATACCGCTGGATAAATTTGTCCAAAGCTGAGGCTGAAGTCTCATCGGTTCCAAAGGGTTTTTCCAAGATAAGATGTCGCCAGGCTCCGGTGACGGCAGATTCAGCGAGAAGGCCCGCTTCCGCGATTCTCGCCGTGATCGGCTGACAAGATGCGGGCGGAAGGGCCAGATAATATAGCCGGTTGAAAGGGACGGGGGTTTCAAGCGCGTCGAACGCGTCGAGGTGAGCGGCGAGCCGGGTGAACGATTCGGCATCGTTTTCGTCCGCGCGCATATAGCTGAGGCGTGCGAGAAATGTATTGAGAAGGATGGGAGGAGCTTTCGGAAGCGCATGGGCGATGAGGTCGCGGAACGAACCGCTGTCGTGGTTCGAACGTCCGCATCCCACAATGCGGGACGTGGCATGCAACAAATCGCGGGCGTGGAGTTGAAAAAGAGAGGGGATGAGTTTGCGTTGGCAGAGATCGCCTGTCACGCCAAAGAGGACCAACACGCATGGCGCAGGCGAGATTTCAAGGCAAAAACGAGCGGGTTTATGTTTTGTAGGCATGACGATCCATATTAGACCGGATACGGGATGACGCTGTCAAGCATTGCGGTGATTCAATCGGTTCATCTGTTCTGTGTTTTGACTCTTGAGGGTTTTCCCCGGAAAGCGTACGATAATGTTTCTCTCTGAGGCAAAGGAGCGTCGCTCTGACCCAAGGAATTCGAGTCCCTGACGATTCGGTGGCGTTTGCGTGCCATCCGTGCGGCGATGTGTGCACGAGTGGACTGCGGGTTCGGCCTTTGTCCCAGAAGAGCAAGGAGAGAACCCATGGAAGCCAAGGGCAACACGTCAACTGCGATTCGCCACTTCAAAGATGCCGCAGACTACCGTAAGAATTTCGTCATCCAGGAACAAATCGATAAATACCTGCCGGGAGGTAAACATTTTATTGACGATGCCGAAATCGAATCCCGGCTGTCGGACGCAGAGGCCCGGCGCGCGAACGACCCTGTTCGTATCCGCGAGATTCTTGCGAAATCCCGCATGATCGAAACTCTGCTGCCAGAAGAGACCGCTGCGCTGATCCAGGTGACGGACCCCGACTTGCTCACGGAAATGGAAGAGACCGCCTTGGCCGTGAAGACGTCTGTCTACGATAACCGTGTCGTGATGTTTGCGCCGCTCTATATGAGCAATCTGTGCGTCAATCGCTGCGTTTATTGCGGATTCCGCGGTGATAATGCGGATCAGCAACGCCGCATGCTGACCATGGATGAAGTGCGCCAAGAGATCGACGTGCTTGCGGGCAAGATCGGGCATAAACGTTTGATCGCCGTATATGGCGAGCACCCCACCACGTCCACTGATTATTTTGCGGAGACCATCCGTACTATTTACGACCATCCGGTGAAGTCGCCGCGCGGCACGACGGTCGGTATCCGGCGTGTGAACGTCAATGCCGCGCCGTTGCCAGTCGAGGATCTGCGCGTGTTAAAGCAGGTCGGCATTGGCACGTTTCAAGTGTTTCAAGAGACCTATCATCGTGCGACCTATAACAAGCTCCATCCGGCAGGCACCGTGAAGGGAAACTATGATTGGCGCACCACCTGTTTCCATCGCGCGTTGGAAGCGGGGGTGGACGATGTGGGCATGGGTGCCTTATTCGGACTGTATGACTGGAAGTTTGAATTGATGGCGACACTCTATCACGCGCGCGATCTTGAACGTCAGTTCGGTATCGGGCCGCATACGATTTCTTTTCCGAGGCTCGAGCCCGCCAGCGGCACGGACGTGCCGACGACGTCGCCGTATTTGATCGATGACGCGACCATGCGCCGCATTCTGATCATCACGCGCCTGTCTGTGCCTTACACGGGGATGATCGTGACCTGTCGTGAGCGGCCCGCGTCGCGCGACTCCTTTGTCCGTTGCGGCATCACGCAGATGGATGCGAGCAGCAATATCGCGATTAAGGGCTACAGCGATTTTGCGAGCGAGGCGCATCAGGAAAAAGACCGCCAGCAGTTTGTGCTTTCCGATAACCGTTCGCTGGAAGAGGTGATCGCACACTTGGCGCGCGAGGGAATCATCACCTCGTTCTGTACGGCGGGCTATCGCTGCGGGCGTACGGGCGGCTGTATCATGGATGCGCTCAAGACGGGTAAAGAAGGCAAGTTCTGCAAGATCAACGCGGTTTTGACCTTCCGCGAATGGTTGGACGATTTCGCCAGCGCCGCAACGCGCGTGCTGTGCGAGCCCGTGCTGAACAAGGAGCTGGCTGCGATTAAAGCGAACCTGCCTAATTTCTATCCGACAGTGAAGGAACATTACGACCGCATCTGCCACGGCGAGCGGGACCTGTTCTTCTAGCCTATGTTAATGCTTTTCATCAAGATGCTCCCGCTGATTCTGCTGACATTGGCGGGATATGTTCTTTGTCGTCTGAAATGGATCGACGTAACGTTCAACCGCCAATTGTCGATGGTGATGCTGAACGTTTTTTATCCGTGTCTGATCGTCAGTTCGATCATTCGTAATTTCACGTGGGAAACGCTGTTGCGGAACTGGATGATGCCGATGGGCACAGTGTTCATCCTCGTCACGGGGTGGCTGGTCGGTTGCGTCACGCTGAGATTTCTGAGAGGGCAGTCCGAGGGTACGCGCCGCTGCTACCATTTTATCTGTCTGATGAACAACTACTCCTTCCTTCCGATTCTGATGGCGGCATCGCTCTGGGGCGAGAAGGCGATCGCGCTGATCATTTTTTCCGGATTGGGTTCTGAGTTGTGCGTCTGGACGTTAGGCGTGAAAGCGCTTACAGGCCAGAAGTTGGATCGGCGCTTTCTGAAGAATCTTTTGAGCGTCCCGATGGTGGCGTTGGTCGGGTCGTGCGCGTTTCTTGCGCTTCGTGCGCTGTTCGAGCGGTATGGCTTGGTTCCCCATACGGGTTCAGTGTCGAACGAGCTTCTGAAGACGTTGCTGGAGGCCTGCCGAATGGCGGGAGGGGCGACAATCCCTGCGTCGGCCTTGATCTGCGGCGCGCGCATCTCGATGCTTCATCCCGGGAGGCTCTTTTCGCCGCTGATGGCGGGCACCAGCCTGTTGCGCCTTGTGGTGATTCCTGCTCTGTGCATTTTGGGGCTTTCGCTGGTGCCGATGTCGCTGGAGGTGAGGCGCGTTTTGATATTAATCGCCGTTCAGCCTGCGGCTATGGCGAGCGTCACGCTTGCGGAAGCTTTCGGCGGTGACGCGGATTTCTCCGCCGCCGCGATTCTTGTCACGCATGTTCTTTGCCTCATCACCATTCCTCTTTGGCTGGCGTGCCTGCTGTAGACGCAGGCCCTGCGTTGTGTTTTTTTGACGACGTGTTTGATAAAACGCCACACGTGAATATCCTTGCCGCGTCAGGCGTGGCGCGAGGGACGGGCCCGTGTGTTTGTGCTGAGGCGCGGGAGCGGTGTTAGCCGATGCCAAAGAAGTGGTTAAGGATATATCCGATGCCGAATGAGATGGCTGCGACGCCGGTGGATATCCCCGCCATGATCATAAAGTTTTTGCGGAAGGGCACATCTTTAGCCACACTAAGGTAGAAATTGAAGAGCGCGATGATGCCGAGTGCGGACGCTAGCATCACCGCCAGCGAAATCTTGACGTTGGACAGGATCAGGTAGGGCAGGATCAGCACCACAACCGTGCAGACGTAGGCGATACCCGTGTAACAGGCCGTCTTGCCAGGGTGTCGTTCTGCGGCCGCATCGTTGTCGGTACGTGCCGACAGAAAAGCCGAGGCGGCCATGGACATGGCCGCGGCGAGGCCCGTGATGAGCCCCGTCATGGCAATGAGGCGTGATCCGCTGAGTGCGAAAGTGAACCCCGCCAAGGCGCCTGTGAGTTCAACCAGCGCGTCGTTTAGTCCCAGAACGATCGCGCCCATGTAGTTCAGACGCTCGTCGTCCAGCAGAGAAAGAAGCGCAGACTCGTGCTCATCCTCTTCTTGCGCAATGGTCTCGAAATCGGGTATGGCCGCGCTGAGCGAACGATAAGCGGTGCCTGATCGGATTTCGCCTTTCTCCATGAATTTGAGTCCGAACGTGAGACCAAAGGTTCTGGCAATGAGGATCATGCGAAAAGCTTTGCCGCGATCGGGAGCGGCGCTTTCTCCCTGCAGCGCGGTAAGCTGTGCGGCATGCTTGCGCTCGTCATTCGCGATGCGTTCCAGCAGTTCGCGGTTATGTCCTGTCGGCAGGCCTTGCGCAAGACGCGTGTAAACAATCGCCTCCGTCAACTCGTTTCTGGCCTGGCTTCTTAAAAAGGCTTTCTGCATCGTATTGAAGGCGTTGTTCATGCTCATGAAGTGTATCGCGGATGCCGTGTGCGTGGCCAGTGTTTTCGCTTTTTTCATAATTGTAAGGATTGGCCTTGCAATGGCAGGTGAAAATCGGATAAAGTTACACACGTTTTTCCGCTCGGGTGGTGGAATGGCAGACACGTATGTTTGAGGGGCATATGCCGAAAGGCATGGGGGTTCGAGTCCCCCCCCGAGCACCATCTTGAAAGCCGCGTGACACGTTGCACAGCAACACGTCGCGCGGCTTTTCGTTTTGCGTAAAAGAGGGACGGTTAAGCGGTGGCGCTCAAGCCGGAGTGCCGCAACAGGGCATCGATGGACGGAGCGCGTCCGCGGAAGCGGCGATAGACGTCCATGGGGTCTTCTCCTCCGCCGAGAGCGAGCAGGGTGTTGCGGAAGCGGCGGCCCGTGGCACGTACGGCGACATCATCCCCGAGGCCAGCCTCTTCAAAGGCGGCGAAAGCGTCTGCGGAGAGGACTTCCGACCACTTGTAGCTGTAATATCCGGCCGCATATCCGCCACCGAAAATGTGTCCGAAAGAACAGAGAAAACGGTCTTCGGGCAACAGTGGCGTAGGCGAGTATTTGTTGGCGTTCGTGCGTTTGACGGTGTCGGCATCGGGCCACTCGGGGCGGGGATAGCGCGCGTAGAGGTCCATGTCTGTCGCGGCGAAGAAAACTTGGCGCAGCATGGCGGTCGCGGCGCGATAGTTTTTTGCGGCGACGAGTTTGTCGAAGAGCGCGTCGGGCAGCTCCGAACCTGTTTCGGCATGGCGACTGAGCCCTTTGAGCGTGGCGCGGTCATAACACCAGTTCTCCATGAACTGGCTGGCGATCTCGATGGCGTCCCATTCGATGCCGTTCACGCCCGAGGCATCGGGTTCCTCGACGGTGGTGAGCATGTGCTGTAGCGCGTGGCCGAATTCGTGAAAGAGGGTGTTGACCTCTTGAAAGCGCATGACGGGTAACGCGTTGCCGACAGGCACGCTCTGGTTACAGACGAGAACCGCCATGGGAAGCTGAAGAGAGCCGTCGGGGCGACGGTCACGCGTACGGAAATCGTTCATCCACGCGCCGCTGTTCTTCGTTTCCGGGCGGCTGTAGGGGTCGAGATAAAAACAGGCGAGCGGCGTTCCATCCTTGTCGGCGACGCGGAAAAAGCGGACGTCGGGATGCCATACCGGCACTTCTTTGTCTGCGGGCGTGATCTTGATGTCAAAGAGGCGCTCGGCAAAGCTGAACAAGCCTTCGAGCACATGCGGAAAAAGAAAGTAGCGGCTGAGTTCCTCGTCGCTATAATCGAAAAGGAGCTCGCGTTGACGCTCGGCCCAGAACGTGATGTCCCAGGGTTGCAGGGTGTCCTCCGTAAACCCGTGTTGGCGGGCGAAGGTGAGAAGGTCGGAGGCCTCGCGCTGGCCCGCACCATACGAGGCGTTGGCGAGCTGGGTGATGAGTGAATCCACCACCGCGACGGCCTTGGCTGTTTTGGTGGAAAGGCTGAGATCGGCAAAAGTCTGAAATCCAAGGAGCTCGGCGAGCTCGCGCCGTAAGGCAAGGCACTGTTCGATCACTTGCGTGTTGTCGGATAGGCCTGAGGACGCGCGTGTGGCATAGGCCCGATATAACTGCTCGCGGGCTGTGCGGTTGCGGCTGTGCATCATGAAGGGAAGGTAGACTGCCGTGTCAAGTGTGATTCGCCAAGGCCCGTTTGCCGCAGTTGCTGTGGCCTCCCCCGCATCGTTAACCGCCTGCGCGGCGACAGCGAGCAAGGCGGGAGGGAGACCGTCGGCCTCTTCGGGCGTTTTGAGGGTGATCGAATAGGCTTTGGTCGCGTCTAGCACGTGGTTGCGAAAACCGGTCGAGAGTTTCGCAAGCTCCATTTGGATGGCGTTGAAACGCGCCTGCTTTTCAGGCGGCAGGCCGACGCCGGCCTGTTCGGCTCCTTGGATCGTCTTTGTAAGGATGCGGCGCTGGACGGCGGTCAGGAAAGACTCGGCCTTGTCGCGTTCCCGCAGGGCGCAGAACCCTTGGTAAAACGTGCGACTTTGTCCGACGCGCAGCGAGAACGCCACAATCTCCGGCTGGACATTTTCCTGAACGCGTCGCCAGCTCTCGCTGTTCATCACGGACAACATGTGGCAAAGGATGCCCCACGCGTCGTAGAGCGGATGGCAGGCATCGTAGAGAGGGCGTATCAGTCCGGACCAGGACAGCGTATTGTGTTTTTCCAGCGCATCGATGGCGGCCTGAGCCTCCGCGAGAAGCTGTGTGAATGCGGGGGCGGCATTTTCCGGTGTCATTTTGTCAAAAGCGGGATAATAGGGAATATGGTAGAAGGGTGACATGGCGTAAACATTTACTGCGGAGGAGGCGTGACGCCGTGTTGACGGAGTTTCTCGGCGACGGCGGGCGCCGGATCGACTTGGTAGCTGCGGGTCCAGAAGACGGCCGCTTCGTTCGCGCGGTCGACCGCTTTCAGCGCGTCGCCGGTGTGGTCCAGAATCACGGGTTCTTCCTTGTCGAGTTCGGCGGCCTTCAGGAGGAACTGGAGCGCGTCGTAAAAGCGGGCTTTCTTGAAGAGGACCCATCCTTTTGTATCCAGATAGGCTGCGTTTTCGGGGTCGTCGTGGAGTGCGTCTGTGATGAGTCGGTCAGCCTCGTTGAGCCGTACGCCTTTTTCAGCCCACATATAGGCAAGATAGTTTTTTATCTCATGTGAAGAGGGATGCGCGGCTTGCGCATCAAGGAAAAGACGCTCGGCATCGTCATAAGATTGGGTGGCTTCGAGCAGAGACCCTAACCAGAGATAGAAACCCTCTGAGGGAAAATACCCAGCCCGCATGCGGCGCGCGTAGACGTCTTTCAGCGTCGCGGCGGCGGCCGCGTCATCGTTAAGCGCTTGCTGCGTGGCCGCAAGGATTTTCAGCGTGATGAAGGGGTTGCGCTCCTTTTGCGCCTGACGGGCAAGACGGTTGGTTGCGTTGGGCGTCGTGGCCCAAAGCGATCCGAGACGCAAGATCGGCGTTTCGCTGGAGGGATTGGCTTTGTAGGCGCGATCAAGAGTCGCGATGGCAGCGTTCGTCTGGCCGAGTTGGAGTTGGTTTTCTGCCGCCAGCGTGTCGAGCGCGGCCCGTTCGGCGGCGTTCGTGTGCTGAAGTGCCGCGAGATCAATACAGGCGAGTGCCCGTTTAGGATATTTGCCTTCTTGCGTGAAATGGATCGCCCATTGGATCGGAAGCGACATGCTCGTCCTGTCGTGGTAGCGCTCGTTTTGGCTGCGAAGGATTTCGAGCGCGTGCGTGACTTGGTCGGATTGGAAATAGAGTCTGACAAGCGCTTGGGCCAGTTCGCGGTTTTCGGGCTGTTTTTCGAGAATGAGGGCGCAGTGGCGGGCGGCATCCGCAGGTCGTGAGGCGGCGTCGGCCATTCGGGCCGCCTCAAAACGCGACTCGATATCATCGGGATGACGGATCAGGTAGGCTTCCAGAGCGGCTTGGGCTTCCGTAAAGCGGCCGCTGTCCGCAAGATTGCTGATGAGCGCCGCAAGTGGACGGCTGTTGTCGGGGTCGAGCTGGACTGCCTGACGGAAGGCCTCACGCGCTGAGGCCTTGGAGGTGTTTGTATCGCCGCCCTCTCCGCTTTCATAGAGGAGCCCCTTGGAGTATAGGGCAAGCGCCCCGGCGTGACGCGCCTCGTCCGTGGAGAGTGTAAAGGACGGAGAGCGTTCCGCGCGTTTTGGAAACACGCACCCTGAAAGCAGGACGCAAAAAAATAAAAGAGACAAAATGAAATTAATACCGATTGTCCGGAGCTGAGCTTCAGACCTGATCGGTTTCATTTTGTCTCTCCTGCTGGTGAAAATGTCAGCCTTATTCAAAGGAAACAAGGCCGAGTTCCATAAAGGAACTATCCCTGAAGCGTTTAACCAGCTTCGCTTGAGGGACAGTCGCAAAGCCCGTGCGAGCCTTACTTGTTCTTGTGGCGTTGGGCCTTCAGGCGTTTACGGTATTTATGCTTAGACATTTTCGCACGGCGTTTTTTCTTGATGGAACCCACGTTCGTTCTCCTGGAAGTGGCATGTCCGTCCGACTTGGACAGTCATGCTTTTGTTTTGTTCAAAAGATTACTTTGTTCAATGGCAATTCGATGATTCCCGTTGCCCCCGCTGAACGCAGAGGCGGTACGATGTCGCGCACGACTTTCTCATCGACAACAGACTCAACTGCAAACCACCCGTCATCATTCAGCTTGTTGATGGTCGGAGCATGCAATGACGGAAGAATCTTTGAAACGGTATCCAGCTGATTGGCCGGGACGTTGAGTTTCAACAGCACGCGCGACTCGGCCGCCAGCGCACCCAGAAGCAGCATGGCGAACTGCTCAAGCTTTGCGCGCTTGGCCGGATCCTGCCACGACTTCTTATTGGAAATCAGGCGGGTGGTGGACGTCAGGATCGTCTCCACAATCCGCAGATTGTTTGCGCGCAGCGATGAGCCGGTCTCTGTAAGCTCGACAATGGCGTCAACCAGCTCAGGCGCTTTGACTTCCGTTGCGCCCCACGAGAATTCGACTTCGGCTTCAACATTGTGTTGGGCGAGATAGCGGCGAGTCAATCCAACCGCTTCTGTGGCGATACGCTTGCCTTGCAAGTCTTTTACACTCTGTATCGTGGAGTCGTTCGGCACAGCCAACACCCAACGCACGGGGCGAGAGGTGGCCTTGGAGTAGCACATCTCGGCAACTTCCTGAACGTCGGAATTGTTTTCGTAAATCCAATCGTAACCGGTGATGCCCGCATCCAGAAGCCCGAGTTCAACATAGCGCGAAATCTCTTGGGGACGGATAAGACGGCATTGCAGTTCAGGATCATCCACACTGGGCACGTATGAACGTGAGCCTGCCTGCACGTTGAAACCGGCCTTCTTCATCATGTTGAAGGTGGCTTCCTGTAAACTTCCTTTGGGTAACCCCAGAATCACGGGCATAGTCTTCTACCTTGTTTCAGTTCAGAGTCGTTCGAAAATGATCATTTATAATATAGCATCTGGAGGGCCGTGGCAAGGGTAGGAAGTGTTTTTTTTAGATAAAACTATCCTTGTGACGGAAGAGTAAAAGGGCTATTTTCATCATTTAAAACGAAGGAGGCTTTTATGCGTGCGGAAAACGGAGCGGGGCGGCGGTCGTTTGTGGCGTGTTGCGTGTGCGCGGGATGCGCGGGTATGGCGTACGCGGCGGCTCCTTCCGCCCGTAATACGAAGAGCCTCAAAGAGGTCGGGACGCAAGGTGAGCCGGGAAAGATGTCTCGTGCGGTGAACGATGCGAAAAACTTTGACGTTGCCTATTGCGGGATTTATTGCGCATCGTGCGAACTGCATTTAAAGGGCAACAAAGACGGCAAAAAATGCAAGGGGTGCACGCATCCGAGCATGACGTCGAAATGCGCGGTCTTCAATTGCGCGAAGGAAAAGAAAGTCGCGAACTGCGGTTTGTGCGAAAGCTTCGAAACGTGTGAGAAGCTGTTGAAGCATCATGAGAAACCTCTTTATCGCCAAGTTGCTCGGCGTACCTGCGCGAAAATCAAGGTGAACGGCATGGCGTCGGTGGTCGCGGAACAGAAGATACGCTGGACCTGCAAGTCATGCGGCAAAATGTTTCCCTGGAACACGAAGGGGACCTGTCCTCATTGCGGCAAGCCTGTCGATGTGTTGTCCGAAAAAGAAGTTTAAGGGGAATGGCGTTTTAAGATCGCTGGATTTTTTGGATTGGGAGAACGATGCGAACGTTTTTGCTGATACTGGCTTCGGTTGTTTCCGTTTCTGCGGTTGAGTTGCCTCACGTGACGTGTGACGTGGTGGTTGTGGGCGGCGGTTCAGCGGGCATTTGCGCTGCGGTCCAAAGCGGTCGGGCCGGCGCAAAGACCGTGCTGGTTGAGGCCGCGCACCAGGTGGGAGGGAACACCACAACGGGCGGCGTGAACTTTCCCGGGCTGTTTCACGCGTGGGGCCGACAGGTGATCGCGGGTGTCGGCTGGGATATAGTGACGAATGTGGTGGCTTTGGATGGCGGCGTGTTGCCGGATTTTACGCGGCCGACCGGCAAGTCTCACTGGAAACATCAGGTCATCGTCAACATCCCTTTGTTTGTGGCCTTTTCGGAGGAGACGTTGCGTAAGGCCGGCGTCACGATCCAATATCACGCGGCGCCGATGCGGATAGAGAAGTTGCCGATGGGGTGGCGTGTGGTTACGGTTGCGGCGGGTGATACGAGGACGCTGCTCTGTAAACAGATCGTGGATTGCTCGGGGAACGGTGCGGTGGCCGGGTTGCTCGGGTTGGAAAGGCTTCAGGAAGAAACGCGTCAGCCCGGATCTTTTGCCTATCAGCTTAAGCCCGAAACCGACCTGAGCAAACTGGACGCAAACGCGTTGCAAACGCGTTTCAATGAAGCGGTCAAAGCGGGGGCCGTGCAGAAAAGCGACTGCCGATACGGCGTGATGCATTTTTTGCGGATCGGCGGCGATGTGGGGAATTACGTGGATGGTGCCGATAACTCGACCGCCGATGCGCGTACGGAAACGAACCTGCGCGGGCGAGCGTCAATGTTGCGCATGTATCGGTTTCTGAAGACTGTGCCCGGGCTTGAAAAAGTGAAACTCGTTGGCATGGCCCCTGAAGTGGGCGTCCGCGAGACGTACCGTGTTTTGGGCGAGTATCTGATCACTCAAGAAGACTACACTTCTGGACGGCGTTGGGACGATTCGGTGTGCTATGCGTTTTATCCGGTGGACCTGCATGATAAGAACACGGGGGTTCAGCCCGCTCACCTTCGGGAGGGCGTTGTGGCGACGGTCCCGTTGCGCGCGCTGATTCCAAAAGGGAGCCGAAATCTGCTGGTGGCGGGACGCTGTTTGAGCAGCGACCGCTTGGCGAACGCGGCCTTACGCGTGCAGGCGACATGTATGGCGACTGGCCAAGCGGCGGGTGCTGCGGCGGCGTTGGCCGCGAAGCGGGACGTGTCGCCGGGGCTGATCCCTGCGGCAGAGATCCGTGCGTTACTCAAACAGAGTGGCGCGATTGTGCCTGAATGACCAAAATATTCGGTGACAAGGGAGGGGGGGCAAAGGCGTGAGAAGACGTGTGGTGGCGATACTGTGTGCGTTTGTGTTGGCGGGCGCCGGCTGGACCGTTGCGGCGGATCAACGGCCTGATGTGAAATGGCGCGGCTTTAATCTGCTCGGCATGTTTCAGAATCATGGCCAAAAGGCGCAGTTCGAGGAAGAAGATTTTCAGCTCATCAGCGGTCTTGGTTTTAATTTTGTTCGGATACCCATGGATTACCGGTTCTGGATCAAGGACAAGAACTGGGAACGGATCGACGAGGCCCAGTTGGTTCCCGTGGATCAGGCGGTTGCGTACGGCAAGAAGTATAACCTGCATGTTCAGCTTTGTTTCCATCGCGCGCCCGGTTATACGGTGGCCAAGCCGTCTGAGGCGCGGATTCTTTTTGCCGATGAGGAAGCGTTGCGCGTGTGTTGCAGGCACTGGGCTTTTTTTGCCCGGCGCTACAAGGGCATTCCATCTCGCGAACTGAGCTTCAATCTTTTCAATGAACCGGGGGACGTGTCGGAAGAGGCTTATGAAAAGGTCGCGACAGCATTGGTTGCCGCCATTCGTGCGGAAGATCCGTCGCGCTTCATCGTGGCGGACGGAATACGGTGGGGCGGCAGGCCGGCGCAATCGCTCTTCAAGCTGGGCATAGGACAGGCTATGCGTGGCTATGCCCCCATGTCGATCTCGCACTATATGGCAAGCTGGGTCGGGACGCCTTCGGATGATCCCGTCTGGCCACCGCCGCAGGCCGTGAGTCCGCTTTACGGTCCCGGAAAGGCGCCGCTCGACATTCCGCTGGTGATTGAGAATGTGCCGGCCGGAACGCTCGTTTTGAATCCGGGCGTGGTGTCTGGCAAGGTCCTTTTTCGCGTGGAAGCCGATGGCGTGGCGGTTCTGGAGCGTTCGCTGGAGCCGGGGTGCGGGGAGGGCTGGACCAATGTTGTCTACAAGCGCGAATGGAAGATTTCGCAGGGGCGCTGTTTGTCGGAACTGACAGTGGACCTCCCGCAGGGCGCGCGGCGGCTTGCGATCCGCCTTCCTTCCGGAGACTGGGCGCAGCTTTCCAAGCTCTCATTGAAGGGCAAAGACGGAACGGCGGCCATGGGGTTTGATCAGACGTGGGGAAAGACCAACGGCGTGTTTGGCTTCGTTGGCTTTGACTCGCAGCCCGGATTCCGGCCGATTGCGGGGGGCGGGGCGGAGGACGGCAGAGGGTACCTGCAAAAAACCGTGATTGATGCGTGGCGTCCGGCTTTCGATGCGGGCATCTTCGCCATGGTCGGTGAATTCGGGGCCTTCAACCGTACGCCGCATCAGATTGTGTTGGTGTGGATGGAAGACAACCTGCGCCTTTGGAAAGAGAATGGCCTGGGATGGGCGATGTGGAATTTTCGCGGACCGTTCGGCGTATTGGACAGCGGACGTAAGGAAGTGCGATACGAGGATTATCACGGGCACAAGCTCGACCGCGCCATGCTCGATCTGCTGCTGAAATATTAGCCCAAAGGGCGACTCATAATCGTGTCGCGAGTTTCATGAAAAAGGTAACGGAATGGCGCGAAAGAACGGCGTCCTTCATTCCGTCAGCCAAGTCCACGAGTGGATTGTCCACCGGCCGGTATAGGCGTCGCGGATGACGGTGACGGCGGCCCGCTGATCGGCGAGCACGATGTCATGTGTCGGCGTCGAGGCGGGCGAAAGCGTTTGAGCGGCCACGATAATCACAAAGATGTTCTGCCGGAACGAGACCTTGTCGACGAGGCCCCTCAACGCATCCTCCGTGTAGTCATGCATCGGATGCAACTCGTTTCCGCCCCAGACGTTCTCGGTCCGCAACATCCTGTTGGTGGAAAGGTTCGGCAGCATGTCGGCGAATGAGCGCCAGCCCATACTGTAGGGCGCGTTGGTGAGCGCGTCGGTGTAGACGTCGGCCCAGTTTTCAATCTCGGGGTCCAGATCGCGCAGCAACCTCTGCCCTTCAGTGTCGACACTGTTGGTCCAGCCGACGGCCACGTCGGACAGCAGGGCCTTGACCACCGGGCGCTGCTGCGTGTTGGCCTGCACGAGCCCGTGCATGGGCGCATTCGTGGGGTGGATGGTGAACACGTCGAGCAACGCCGCGCCGGAGCGGGTCGAGAAGGTGATGGTGTCGTAAAACCGCGTTCCTGCAGGATAGGCTGTCGTGTCGAGACTTGCATGTCGGCTATAGGAGCCGTAAATATCGCCGATTTCTCCGATGGACGAGAAAGGCCTGTTGTTGTGAATGAAGGGCAGTTCACTAACGGCCGTTAGGTTTGTCGATCGTATGTACGGCTCTTGCCATGTATATCCATCCGGGAAAGAGCGCCAAGTGCCGATGTAAGCGTTTTGGCGCGGGTCAAGGCAGTACATGTTGGTGACGGCTGTCCATCCATGAACGGGAATGTTGCTGCCGGAAGAACTCAGCAGCGCTTCATCGACGATGACATCCTGTGCGGTGGCTGTCTCCGTTTCCGTGGATGTCTGATTGGCGCGCAAGGTCGTGACGGGGCGTATCCAGATCGTGTTGGGTTTGTAAGGACTGCTGGCTCCCAGCGCGTGATAGTTGGTGACATAGAGGGTTTCGGTGCCTTGGGTAATCGGCGTCATGGACATGAAGTTTACGGTTTGTTTGGGGTAAACGGTCCAGAAATATCCCGAGTATTCCGACGGCTCCTCGGTGTGTTCGGTAAATTCGATGTCACCGTTATCGGTTTCCAGTCGGTTCAATTCAAGTTCAAATCGGTCGTCCTCTCCCATGTTGCCGAGCGACGGCTCGCCTAGCGAAGGGAATAGACTGTCAAATATGCCTGGTATTCTTGAGATGGTTCCCAAGAGATCATTCCACTCCGAAGAGTCCATGTCGTTCGGTGTCATCATCAGATACTGATAGAGGTGATCCACCGTATTTGTCGGCAGTGAATTTATGAGACCGTCAAGAATGACTCCTAAGTTGTCGGGCATCGGCAGGGGCTGAACGCGGTTGATTTCCTCATAGAAAACAAAGTTGTCGGCGGATACGTCAAACGCGTTGGTTGTGTTGTCCAACAGGTAAAGGGTGCTGACCTCTTTTTCCAAGACGGTGCCATCCGTAGTGTTCGTCACAACGACCCACAAGGCGTCGTTCATGAAATAGAAGGCGGTGAGAAGATTCGATTCGGACAGATGCGATTCGGTGGCGTCGGAAAATTCGAAACCGGTCATCCGGTTCGTTGAGTAGATGTCATCGCCCGTGTTGTGCCAGAGTATCCACGGGTAGTCGGATACCGTCTGCCCCTCAAAGGCGTTGATCAGGCGGTTGGTGGCGGTGCCGGGCGGCTCGACCCAGTCTAAGACCGTGTTGGTTTCGACGAGCGTCGTGTAGACATTGGTGCTGACCACTTCGTAGAAATTTGTTGTCGTCGTCCCGTTTTGACTGGAAACGTCCGCATACAGGTTGGTTTCGACCTCCTCATATGTGTCGGGATAGAAGGCTTGCCAAATGGGGCTCGCTGTGATGTCGTATGTGCCGTTGGTTTCAGCCTCTGGCCAGTAAACGTGGTTCGTCATCGACGTCGTGAACCACAGATCGCTGTCTGTCGTGACCGTCAGCCAGAGCGGATGCGCCCAGATGGACGGGCCTACCGTGTTGACGTAACGACTGCCCCACGCGTAGAAAAGCGTTTGCATGACGGTGTTGCTGGTTTCGTCATAGTTCCAACGTAGCCAATCTCTCACCAAATCCTGCGTCCAAGGCCTGTTTGTGGTGGTGACGATATCCGACGAATTGGTGTAGATGCCGACGTAACATGCGGGGTTGTCATGCGGCTGTCTCGGGACAAAGGGGTACCAGAGTTCAACCGCGACGGCGTAATGGTTGCTGAGGCTCGGATCGATTTGATAATAGCTCGCATCATGACCCTCTGGCGGATCATCAAAGATGTTGAAAACCGATATCTTGTTGATGAGAGGAACATCTTCGACGGCGTAATTGACGCGTGT